>JAZBOD010000298.1:0-2405 GCA_036350955.1 Desulforhopalus sp.
AATGATCTTGATGTCGGTCCAAAGCGAAAAGTTGAGAATATACCAGTCGTCGAGACGGACCCGCTCTTCGTAATTGTCGACATTGGAGCGCTGGCCGACCTGCCATGGACCGGTAATCCCTGGTTTCATCGAACAGTATCTGCCGGCACTCTCCCGGTAAAAACCGTTCAATTCATTGCCGACAATCGGCCGGGCCCCGACTACACTCATATCGCCACGGAGAACATTGATAAATTGGGGGAACTCATCAAGACTGGTCCGCCGCAGAAAGCGGCCGATGGCGGTCACCCGCGGATCGTTTTTTAATTTGTAGTGCTGTTGCCACTCCCGGCGTAATGCTTCGTCGCCTGCAAGAATCTTTTCCAACTCGCGGTCTGCCCCTACCCGCATGGTTCTGAATTTCAAACAGTTAAAGGTTTTTCCGGCCGACGTTATCCGTCGGTGACGGTAAAAGACCGGTCCGCCATCACTGAGTTTGATCAGCAGGGCAATGAGCAGGGTCAACGGCAGGGTAAGAGCGAGTACCGTCAGGGAAAAGATCAGGTCAAAACTCCGTTTCCATTCGGTGTGGGGATTGAAATTGAGGATCAAAAGATCGCCAAGAGATTGGATTTCGGCGTGGTGCAGACCAAAGACGTAGAGATCGGGCACCAGATAGATTCTCGCCCCAAGGGAGCGACACTCCCGGAGGATTTTAAAGATCTTTTTTTCCGCGCGCATCGGCAACGCGATATAGACATAATCGATATCGTGTTGATCCAGGTAGCCATAAACTGCGTTGATATTGCCGAGAATCGGCCGGTTATAGATCTCGGAAAGCTGCAGGTTATCAACCGTCTCATCAATTTTGTCATCAAAAAAGCCCAGCACCTCAATCCCCGCCCAGGGCATCGCCTCGATCTCTTTCACCAGGTTGATCCCAAGATCTCCGGCACCAACCACTACTGCCCGTCGGACATTTTTCCCTCTGACCCGGATCACCCGGAGGATCTGTCGGGCCGCAAGGTGCAGGAAAAAAATCAGCAGAGGGGTGGTGGTCGACCAGATCAGAATCACCACCCGGGAGTAGGCGATGGAGATTTTAAATATGAAAAAGTAGAACAGGAGCAGACCGATCACCGCCGCCCAAGCTTTGAGGATAGTAAGAAACTCAATGAAATAGCGCCATCCCCGCCATGATCGGTACAGTTGAAATGTCTGAAAGCTGATAAAACAGAGAATAAAGGTGATCACCACCAGCCGTGTGTAATATGGGCTCCAAGGGACCCGGTACCAGATCACCAGCAGGGAGAGATAGCCAACAGCCAGCAGGCAGTCAAAGAGGTGGAGTAATCGGGCGATCAGTGAACTCTGTTCCCGAAGATTCATTGCCAGCATATGGTTATCCTTGCCACCAGCCCCGGTTCATGCTCAGCAGGGGGCGGAGGCGGGCAGGCAGTTTTGCGTGAAATCGGCCGCAGGTATACCCGCCGGTTTTACAGATAAGCCGCAGGAAACAGTCCGGCAACAGATGATATTTTTTTTCGCGGTAAAGCATGTTGACGACAGAGCGCACATAACGCCCCCCCACCCCTTCGGCTCGGCCATAGGTGGCCAGGAGCCATTTTTCGGTGCTGTGCAGAACCCCGATATCAAAAGAGCGGCGAAACTCCTCGGCAAGAGAGTAATTATGGCTGTGGTACACCGCCGCCTCGCTGACATAGGCAACCCGGTATCCGGCCAGGAGAAGCCTCCCAAGGGTACAGGTATCCTCCCCAAAAATCAAATTGTTCTTGAAATAACCGACCTCTTCAAGGGGACCCGGTCGATATGCGGCAAAGGAGTTTGAGACAAAAACTGTTTTCAGGCCAAACCGTTCCCGGTCGGCATGACTGCGGACCGATGATTGCGGTGGATAGTTGAACAGGCGAAGATGGGCGGAAAAAGGGGTTGCGTCTCGGCTGGGCAACTGCCGGCCGTAGCTGCAAGCGATATCCCCTTCGAGGGGAGCAATCAGCCGGCGCAGACTGTCTGTTGCGGCCGGGATGGCATCTTGGGTAAAAAAGACCACTATTTCACCTGTTGCCAGTTTTGCCAGTTGCGAACGGGTCCCGCCGTGATCAAACTGATCCTTGCCGATCGGGACTATTTTTGCCCCATGCCTCCGACAGATCTGCAGCGTCGCATCACCTGATGCGCTGTCGCCGACGATAATCTCGGCAGGCCGAAGATCCTGCCGGTCAAGGGCAGCAAAGAGGTCGGGGAGGCTTTTCTCGCCGTTCCGGGTGGGGATGATCACCGAAACCCGTTTTGGACAATGCACTTCCCCCATTACTTCTCCTCCGCAGCGACATAGTGCGGCGATCGGTGTATCGTTCTGCCCGGCCATCCGGGCCCTACCATCGCAACCACCTGACAACAAAGGC
>JAZBOD010000299.1:0-7107 GCA_036350955.1 Desulforhopalus sp.
ATAGTTCATTCACGAGGAGAGTACTCTTCTCGTTGAAACGCTCTGGGTTGCAGCAATTAAACAGTCTCAGAAAGACTCTATGGTTTCCCACTCTTTTGGCCTGAATTAGGTCGGTAGGTAAAGCAGGCAGCCTGGGATGAGGTCAGCTTCATCCGCGAGTTGAGTCCCCAGCCAGAGCCTTCCAGGATTGTGCTCAAATCCCTGCGCGAGATTTTGTAAAAGGCAGCCGCCGCTGCGGGAATCGCGATAACTGCCGCGACGATTAACAGGGCAAGCAGCACCGTTTTCATGGTAAGACCGGATAATGTCTTGACCACGAATGCAAAGGAGGAGCCGACGGCGGCCAGGGCGACACCGCCGCCGGCAAAAAAACCTGCCGCGGCCTCGTCTTTTTTCTTCTTGTCCTTTTTTTCCTCCCTGTGAAAAAGCCGCTCTTCAGCTTTAGACGAGAACTGTTCAAGACGTGAGAAAAATGACCTGTTAATGCGAATGAACGGGTCGACTATAGCCTCTGTCACACTGATCGGGTTCTCCACCAGGTCAACAACCTTTGCATGCAGCTCATTGCCGTTGATGTCGTTGAAGATGCCCCACTTATTGAGGTGAATTGTCCCGCGATTGCCGGAGGTGACTGGTACCGCGATCTCAGACTTCAACTCGCCGTCATCGCCGTAGAGTTCGCAGTAGATTAAAAAGATGTTGCTGCTGCGGCAGGTCTCAATGTGATGTTCGCGGTCTTCGACCCGAATGGCCAGGGTGAAATGGCGGCCATCCATGATCAGCGTCCCTTCTTCAAAAAGGGCATGCGTTTCGGGGTTGTACAGGTGGGGAAAACTGACAAAGCTGTTTGTCAGCGGCAGGATATACATCTGATAGAGCAGCAGCCTCTCCAGCTCTCTTAAATTTTCCAGGACGAATGCCGTCTTGTGGCTCTCATCGATCAGCCGTTCCAGGGTTTGCCGGTAGCTTGCATCGGTCAGGTAGCATTGAATAGCCTCAGGCGCGAGACAGTCCACCGCAACGACAGGCTTGCGATCCATCCACTCCCTGTAATGCGTAAAAAAATCATGTAGTTGCCGCAATGATTCCTTGTCGATCATGGTTGTCTCAGCGCCGAGTAGCGGCTTGACGACCAGCGTCGCAAACTCGGCAACACTTTTTCTGAAATAGGGATTGATCTCTCCAAATACGTCAAACTTTCCGTCTGCGTTGAGAAAGCTCAGCGGCGCATCCGCCAGATAGGCTTCAGCATTTTCGGTCTTGATCAGGGTCAGCGCGATATTCGCGTACGGTTCATCCAAGGCCCGTTCGAGCAGGCCAGGGTTGAGCCTCTTGATGTCGCAGAGCAGAAAATATTGCGTGAGCTTGTGGGACAGAGCCTGCAGCAAGGCATAACCCTGTTCGGTGCCGGTGCCGAGCGTCAGGATGGCCGATGTTTGACTGCCGTCAACCGCTCCGGCTTCCGACAGCCAATCCAGATGGAGGCGGCACTGGCTGAAAAAATTCTCCATGCTTCTGCGGTCAACACCGATTTCCCCGTTGTAATGCTCTTTGCCCCCTACTGAACGGAGGATGTCTTTCATGCAGCAGACACTGGCCTCGTCGGCCGCTGCCTCCGTGAGCACAATGCCGGCCTCATCGAGTCCACCCTTGAGCACTTCCTCCTGGACAGCTCTGACCTGTGTCAGTTCGATGTGATCATTGGCAGACCCAAGACGTTTGAGCACCTTGGTCGCTGAGGTGAAAATATGCTGACCAATTTCGGTATCCCTATTGATTGCAGTGAGCGGTAGGCTACTGCGACCTGCGCGAATGCCTGAGTAGTCGGTTAGATGAGAGAGCAGGAAACGGATACCATCCTTGACCTCCTCGGCACGTAAACGTCCGTCCTGGTCCGAGTCGAGCAGGCTCAAGAACACGGTATCTGCCCGCAGGTTGGAGACAGGTGCGGTCGTGGCGATCCAAAGGGCCTCGTCGAGTTGCAGCACTTCTGCCAGATCGAGATGATCTTCAATCTTGAGATGCAGTGCATTGCCATGCTGTTCAAATGCGAAGGGTGTCCGCAGGGAGAAGCCGGACTGCTTTTCTGTCGAAGAAGCCATCACCGTAATTCCTCTTGAAAGTGAACCGAATAGTCGAACACAGACAACGCTGCTACTTTGCAGACAAAGCGGCCGCATTCTCCCGGAAGTTCTAAACTGCAGTTTCCGTTAACGCAGCAACCCTTCTCTAAAACACATGGAAGCCTTCAAGATCTTCATCATTCGTCAGTTATCCATTCCTGCTCTGAGAGAATCGCTCACCCTCGAAGCCCTAACGCTAAACAGTTTCAGATTGTAACCCATGAACACCGTTACCTCAGACGTGGAAGAGAGCATCTGAGGTTGTTCCTGAATCGCACAGTTATGAGCACAGGCCCGCCCCCGCTAATGCTGTGACTCCTGATGCAAAATCTTGCTCACATCCCGCCAGCCGAGCAGCCTCGCTGCTGAGCGCTTCTGCGAGGTCTCGCCTCCGTAAACCACTACATTTTCCAGGCGCAGGGGCAGGCCGGCCGTCTGGCTCTCCCGGCAAATTGCTCAAATCCCTTAAAAAATCAGCCGCCGCCGTGGTTGCCGATTTGACTTCAATGGCATGCAGACGACCATTGCGCTGTACCAGCACATCCAACTCCAACCCACGGCTTTCACGATAATGATGCAATGAGGCTCGCGGCAGGAACCTTCTGTCAATTAAAAACGATAGCTGAAATTAATCGCAAAAAAAACATTTCCGGACTGTCAAAACTGCCGGCCAGGATGGCAGGAGTAGACACATACGCATCCTCAATCAGCAGATATTCAAAAGCCACCCCGACGGACGACTTCTCGCTGAGTTGCTGCTGCACTCCGGTGCCCGTCTCGTAGAGATAGAGGTCACCAGCCTCCGCCGTAATGATGGTTCAGCACATATCAGGCAGCTCACGACGAATGCCAGTTTTTCTCGCATAACCGATCCACTCTGGCCTGATCATGGAAAAACAACCTTCCAGTCCGCTTGCATATCGACCACCATCCACCCTCGGGCCTGAGCTTCGTCAAGGCCTTTGTCCAGGCGACCGACATGGCTGTTACGGTCATAGGCCCATTCCCGGTCAGCATCAGTGTGGTGGATGAGCATGCCAAAACGCGATCCTGCGCCGGAGGTCGTCCACTCAAGCATTTGGAAATCGCCGTCGGAGTTGCCTGCGGCGAAGATCGGGCGGCGGCCGATGTGCTGGTGGATGCCGACGGGTTTACCGGCCTTATCGTCGATAAAATTCAGCTCGGGCAGGCGGATGATGACCGGCTGGCCATCGCGGACTTCATATTTCGTCTTGATGCTGCTGCCGATGACTTGTTCGGGCGGAACGCCATAGACTTTCTCCGCCCAAGGCCGCATGAACTCTATACCGCCGCCTGAGACGATGAACGTCTTGAAGCCGTTGGCCCGAAGATAGGTCAGCACTTCGAGCATGGGCTGGTAGACCATCTCGGTGTAGAGCTTGCCCGTCTTCGGATGTTTGGCGGTGGTGATCCAATCGATCACGATCCTTTCAAACTCTTCAGTCGTCATCCCTGCATGCGTGGCCATCGTCATCTCGACCAGTGCATGCTCACCTCCTGCCAGCGCGGCTTTCACATCGCCTTTCAACACGGAGGCGAATGGCTCCTGCTCCTTCCACTCAGGATGTTGCGGGGCGAGGTGCTGGATCCGGTCGAAAATGAAAAACGCCTGGAAATACATCGGCTGCTCGCTCCAGAGCGTCCCGTCATTGTCGAAGACGGCGATACGTTCGGCGTTTGGAACAAAATCGACACCTCCCTGCTTCGTCACCTTTTCGACGAAGGCGACGATGGCGTTCTTCGACGGGGTGTCGTTCCATGAAGGAAGGAGGTCTTGGGCGAAACTTGGCATGATTGAGCCAAGCCAAAAGGCGAGCGCGAGGGTCAGAATGGTTGGTTTCATGCAGACAGGTGCAATGGTTTTCATTTGATTCCTTAGGTGATGTCGCGGGCCGTCCAACGACGGGCGGCCCGCGTTGTCCATAACCAAATCGAAGGACTTACAGCCCACCGATCGTCATGCTCTTGATCTGCTTCTCGAGCGATTGGATGCTCCAGTCGCCTGGGGCCTGGCTGGGCGGGAACTCTTTCAGCGTCATCAAGAACCTGCCGGCAACAACCTGCATCGGGCCGAGCAGGTAGGCGCGGTCAATATACCAGTCCTCGTAAGTGTTGGAGCCAATTTTGGCTTTCTCAAAAGGATCACGGCGCAAATTATAGAGATCCGGGGTGCGCAGAGCAACAAACGGCTCCTTCCAGATCTGAAGACCGTCGGCACGGTTTTCGAGATACATAGCCTTCCAGTCACCGACGCGGATGGCGGCGAGATTGCCTCCATCGTCCACATAGATGAACTCTTTGCGGGGTGACTCCGCCGATTTGCCACTGAGGTAGTCGAGCTGGTTGTAGCCATCGATGTGGTTCTTGTAGGTTCGGCCATTGAGTTCAACACCGTTGAGCAACTTTTCCTTTATGTCAGGTGCACCTGCAGCGGCGGCGAAGGTGGGCAGCCAGTCTTCATGCGAGACGATGCCATTAAGGGTCGTGCCTGCGGGAAAGTGGCCGGGCCACCTGATGAAGCAGGGCACACGGTATGCGCCTTCCCAGCTGGAATTTTTCTCACCGTGGAAGGGTGTGGTGCCGGCATCGGGCCAGGTGTTGAAGTGTGGCCCGTTATCTGTAGAATACTGGACAATGGTGTTGTCGGCGAGGCCGAGATCGTCAATGAGCTTGAGCAACTCGCCGACGTGCATGTCGTGTTCGACCATGCCGTCGTGGTATTCATCGCCACTTTTGCCGCTGATTCCTATGTGCTCCTCCTTCACATGGGTGCGGAAGTGCATCCGGGTACCGTTCCACCAGACGAAGAAAGGTATGCCAGCTTCGGCCTGGCGGGTTATGAACTCTTTGGCGACGGCGATGGATTCGTCGTCCACGGTCTCCATGCGCTTCTTGGTCAGAGGACCAGTATCCTCAATGGTCTGGCCGCCATTACCGTCGGCCTTGGATCTGATCACCCCGCGCGGACCAAAGGTCTCGCGGAACGTCTTGCCGTTCGCGAGTACCATGTCGCCAGGATAGTCACGGTTCTCCGGCTCCTCCTCGGCGTTAAGATGGTAGAGGTTGCCAAAGAATTCGTCGAAGCCGTGCATCGTAGGCAGATGCTCATCGCGATCGCCCTGATGGTTCTTGCCGAACTGTCCAGTCGCATAGCCTTGGCTCTTCAACACCGTAGCCATGGTAACGTCCGTCTTTTGCCAGCCTTCTGGGGCGGCGGGCATGCCGACTTTCGTCATGCCTGACCGAACCGGCACCGACCCGCTGATGAAAGCAGCTCTGCCTGCAGTGCAGCTCTGCTGAGCATAGTAGTCGGTAAAGGCGACACCCTCGCTGGCAATGCGGTCGATGTTCGGGGTTTCATATCCCATCATGCCGCGATTGTTGTGACTGATATTCCAGGTGCCGATATCGTCGCCCCAGATCACCAGGATATTCGGCTTGTTCTGCACTGCCGGGGCAGCTGCTTCCGCCCAGGTCGGCAGGGTGGCGCACGCCAGAGTGATACTGCCGGCGACACATATTCCGGTAAGCAGACTTTTCGTTGCCGCCAGCCCTTTGAGTAGTTCCCACCTGTTGGGATTTTTCGTTGCTGTCATACGGTCCTCCTTTTCCTTTATGATTGCCTGGTTCAGTAGCCTTTCGTTTGCCTTCCTGATTCGATCCACAATCTTTTCCTGCAGCCATGAATCGTCGCACTTATTTTTGGTCACCCCGCACCCGGCGAAGAATCTCCGGCATATCCCCATCAATATGCCGAAAAAAGCGCTTCAACCCGGGGCAGAGATAATTGAGGCCAATCTCGCCCTCTGGACTGCGGACCAGCCGGTTTTTCGGACACTCCCCCCAGCAGAGCTGCAAATAGGAACATGAGCGGCAGTAACCGGGCAAAGTCTCGCGCTTGGCAAAGGCAAAGCGCTTCTGCCCTTCTGAATAGGCCAACTCGCTCCAATGCTTTTCGGCAATATTGCCGGTCCGGTATTCCGGATAGACATAGTGGTCACAGGCATAGACGTCGCCGTTATGCTCAAGCGCCAGGCCTTTACCACAAAACTCGGCGGTGATACAACGCTGTGCCGGAAGCCCGAGCGCCTGGGCAATGGCAGTCTCAAACAGGTCGATATGAACCTTGCCGAAGTCCCGTCGGTACCACTCGTCCCATATCCGGCAGAGAAAACTTCCCCACTCCTCCGGATCCACCGACCAGGGCGTGACCACCGAATCTTCTGCGTCCGGCCGAGCCCGGGCAGTACCGACTATCGGCAGGTCGGCCGGATCCCAGTGCTGTGGTGCGATATCTCTAAAACTCCGGGGTTCGACGCAGGAAATCAGCTGCACCCGCCATGCGCCCAGTTCACGGGTGAGAAAGCGGTAAACATCAAGGGGAAATCGGGCATTTTGGCGGTTGACCACGCAGAGGGCGTTGAACGGCACGCCATGGCGGCGTAACAAACTTGCTGCCGCAACCACCTTGCTGTGGGTTGCCGCCCCGTTCTTGTCAACCCGGTAGTGGTCATGAAGGCGGGCCGGTCCATCGCAACTGAGGCCGACCAGAAAATTGTGCTTTTTGAAAAACAGCACCCAATCGCCATTGAGCAGGATGCCGTTGGTCTGCAGGTCGTTTTCGATCCGCTGACCGGGCTTACGGTATTTGGCCTGAAGGTTGACCACCTTGGCAAAAAAATCGATGCCGAGCAGGGTTGGTTCCCCGCCCTGCCAGGAGAAAACGACCTGCTCCCCGGTCTGGGCTTCGATGTACTGCCGGATATGCGCCTCCAGGATCTCGTCGGAAATCCGCGTTGCTGCCGACTGTTGCAGTAAGCCCTCTTTGTGGAGATAGTAGCAGTAGGTGCAGTTGAGATTGCACCGCGAGCCAATCGGTTTGACCATGGCATGAAAACGGTGGCGATATCCCTTCGGCAGGGAGGGGAGTACCAATTCTGGGCCGAGAGAATTGTTCATGCTA
>JAZBOD010000300.1:0-7754 GCA_036350955.1 Desulforhopalus sp.
CCAACGGTACTTGAGGATGTGGCCTTTGGTCCCCTCAATCTCGGCCTCTCCCCGGAAGAGGCGGCACGGGTCGCCCGGCAGACCCTGGAAAACCTCGGGCTCTACAATTTTGAGGAACGGATTACCCATCGTCTTTCCGGGGGAGAGAAAAAGCTGGTCGCCCTGGCAACCATCCTGGCGATGCGCCCCAGGCTGCTGCTGCTCGATGAACCAACCAACAATCTCGACCCGAAGACCCGTGACCGGCTGATCGAGATTCTCAAGGGACTCGAGCTTTCCCAGGTGATCATCTCCCACGACTGGAACTTCCTCGACCACACCACCACCACGCTCTACGAAATTACCGCCGGGCGTATCGCCCGCTGCGACGATGCGCAGATCCACAGCCATCGACATCTCCACCGGGCTGGTGACCATCCTCACCACCACCACCCGTGACCAATGCCGGAAATTGCCTGTTTTATCACCCCGCACGGGCTTGGCCATGCCACCCGGACCACCGCCGTCCTGGAAGCGCTGCAGGCCCGGCAACCGGATATCCGCCCCCACCTGTTCTCCACCGCCCCGGAAACACTGTTTGCCGAAACCCTGACTAACTTCAAGTTTATTTACCAAAAGACCGATCTCGGCCTGGTTCAGGCCTCGGCCCTTTCGGTGGATATTCCAGCCACCATTGCCGACCTGGATGGAAACCTCCCGTTCCCCCCCGCCCTCATTGCCCGGCTCGCAGCCCTGTGCCGGGGATGCGTCCTGGTGCTTTGTGATATCGCGCCACTGGGAATCCTTGTCGCCCGCCAGGCCGGGATCCCCTCAGTTCTCCTTGAGAATTTCACCTGGGACTGGATCTACCGCTCCTACCTCAGCCGGCACCCTGGTTTATTGCGCCACATCGACTACCTCGAAGAGATCTATGCCTCCGCCGACTTGCGGATTCAGACGGAACCACTCTGCCTTTCCGCCCGGCATGATCTGCTCTGCGAGCCAATCTTCCGCCGCACTCGAGCCGATCGCCACGTGCTTCGGGGGCAACTGCGCGCTGGCCGAGACAAACTGGTCTGCATCACCATGGGGGGGATCGCAGAAACCTCACCCCCTTTGCACCTGTTCGCCGAAAGGCCCGACATACGCTTTGTGGTTACTGGCCAGAACAGTCCCGGCAGGCCGGTCGACAACGTCCTTTTTCTTCACCGGCAATGCGGTATCTACCACCCGGACTTGGTTGCCGCCGCCGATGTGGTGGTGGGTAAGGCAGGCTATTCAACTCTTGCCGAATGCGTTCAGGCCGGAGTGCCGATGCTTGCCGTTGCCCGGCAGGATTTTCCGGAATCGGCACCGCTGATCGCCTATCTCGAAAACCGGGGGGTGGGTATCTCGATCAGCCCGGAAACCTACGGCAACGGCAGCTGGTTATCTGAACTCGACCGGCTGTTCCCGGCAAAACCGGCCGAAGAAAACGGCGCCGACCGGGCAGCCCTCTTTTTGCTCAACCACATTAAAGAGATCAGCGGCAGCAATCGCTCAGCACCTTCTCGCTGAAAAAAAATAGGGGAGCTCCCTGACAAGGCAGGAAACTCCCCCAAAAAACCAGGTGAGAAAAGAGCCTACTTTTTGACCATATCCTGGCCGCAGCACTGCAGGGGAACGGTGCAGCTGTGCTCCTTATCCGGCCCGCAGCTACAGGCCTTTACCACACTCAACTCCAGGCCACATTTGGTGCAGGTAAAAATATCACCGGGTTTCATCTCAGCACAATTTGCCATTTTTTCCTCCTTACCTACGAGAGTTTTTAAGAAACGTAAGAGACATAAGGCTTACGCCCCAGCGAGAAGACCTAGAGAATACCGCAGAACAACCTGAAAAGATAGCTTTTTATGAGACAAAAGTACATCCCGCCTAGGAACCCTGACCGACAGAACACTCGCCAAAGTCAAGCCACTCCGGGTCATCGGCACGCGGACGTACCAGCCAATCCTTCCCCTGGTGGTCAAAGTCGGCGATCTTTTCGATAGCCATCTTCAGGTAGCGGCCACGGCCGGAGACGGCAACCTTTCCATCCTTGAGCAGGATCTCCCCCTCCCCGTGAAAAAATCGTTTATCCTCGGCGGTAATCCGCCCGAGAACTTTGATTTCATCATCAATCGGCACCGGTCGGCGCAACTGCATGGAAAAATCGACGGTCACCCCCCAGATGGCATGGTTGGAGCGAAACATGACCGCCCGGCCGATGGTTTCGTCGAGAATCGTCGCGGCAATGCCGCCATGCAGACGGCCAGGATAGCCCTGATGCTCGGCCTGGGCGCGAAATAATGCCGCCAGCTGGCCATCTTCCAGCTCAAAAAACCGGCTGTGCAAGCCAAAACTGTTCTCCAGCCCGCAGACAAAACACATCCGGGAGTTGGGCTGTTTCCTTACCACCCGAAGACGCATGGTTACCTCCGATTGAGATTACACTCCACAGTCCGGTTCAACGCCTGAGCGAGAAGCCGATAAAATACCTCGGCGGCGCGATCTGCCGGATCGCGCCGGAGAAGCTCTTCGTAGGCGGTAAAGAGGTGGACCAGAACCTGCCGGTTCTCGTCTTCACCAAGTGCGCCAAGCGCCTCCCAGAGGTCGTTGATCTGGGGGGGTTCCTGCTGAACAACCATCAGCACCTCTCCTCTTCACCGCAACAAACCGGAATCATCGGTGGTCCTTTGACGACCATTTCGGCAATGGTCATCTTCACCCGGGGCAAGAGATGACGTTTCTGCTGGAGCAGCTCATTTTCCAGTCGGGCAAGTCGGCCAAGAAGCAGGGTCCGCTCAACCTGTGGCGTATCGCCATTTTGCCGGCTAACCATCTCCTGGCAGCGAAAACAGCCGGGGAAGCGGATTACTTGCCCATCAGGCCGCCGGATTGTCGCCGGCACGCCATGGGTCCGGCAAACCAGCAGACGATGCCGATAAAGCTGGCAGAGTCCGCCGGTATTGAGGGGGCACATGACCTGCGGCCTCTCGCCTCGAGCAGTCGCCCGGGCACACACTCTGAGGTACTCTTCAGCCCTGGCCCGGAGTTCCTCCTGCCGACTGGTCGACAAGGCCAGCAGGCCAAGCCAGAGATATGCCCACTCAACATAGGTATGGTGAAGGAAATACGAATCACAGCAATTGTCCGGACAGCCGGTACAGGAAAAGCCTAACTCGCCGGCAACCCGCTGATACTCCTTTTCCAGCCCTGCGTAGATATCCTCCAGTTCGGCTAGCTGCCCAGGCAACAGGCGTACGCTTTTCATCGATTCTCCTCGCGGCAGCTCTCAACCCGGTAGGTGAGAATCTGCACGCCACCCTGCTGCCAGGTATTCTCCGGCAGACCGGCTTTCCGGCAGAGCTGGCCGAGAAACAGTGCTGGATCAGGCAGCTGTTGCCAGACCTGCGGCAAAAAGGTGGCCCCGGATCGCCCGGATCGAAGAATCACCCCGTCCTTATCCGGCTGCAACAGGTCGAGGAGTTCCTCCGGGTTGCGATAGCTGCACTGCCGGGGTTTTGAGAGGATGGAAATTTCCAGCCGTACCCGGGTCAACTCCTCTGTGCTGAGCGGGGCAAACCGGCTGTCGTGAAAAGCGGCGTTGATTGCGTTGTCCCGAACACTCTGCCACAGCGGTCCGACCGGTTCGAGATGACCAATGCAACCGCGCAGTTTTTCGGCCAGATGGAGGGTGACAAAGACTGCCGCCGGTTCATGGAACAGCTGATCCTCCCCTGGCGGTCTAAGCGGCTGAGCATCAGGACGGCCAAGGCCCAGTTTACCGGCAATGGCCTGACGTGCCAGCCGAAGCAGAAGTTGACACTGCGCGACAGTGATTGTCACACTGCTCACCACTCAACCCCCAGCATCAGACAGTTGATACCGCTGCCGATACCGAGCAGGGCGCCCCTCTGCCCAGGAAGATAGGCTCCCTGCTCGATCGCCATCGCCATGGTAATCGGCGCCGAGACCGAACCGACATTGCCCAGGGTGGTCAGGGTTTCAAAGTTTTTCGCCGGATCAAGCCCCAGCCTGGTAAAGAGGAGTCGGGCGTGGGCCGATCCCACCTGGTGACAGAAAAACCGGTTAATCTCCTCGGCACTCCAGCCTGGTCGAGCGGAAAAAGCCCGCCAGGTTTCTTCTGCGGTCTCCACCCCCCGGTGGAGCAGTTCTTCAGAGTGCGTCGCCATCTGGGTAGTACTGGCCCCACTTTGCCCACCGTGACAAAGGTTTGAGTACCGGGTGTTGGCACGCCAGGCCCCGTGAACCAGGCGTGGCCGATCCTCGCCCTCTCCTACCCGGCGCATAAAGAGCCCGATCGCTCCGGACCCGATGGTCAGTGAGGCAAAAACCGGTTTGATATCCTTGCGGCTCAGCGACGGATCGGCTAGCAGGCCGGCAAGGGTTGAATCGAGCAATTCTTCAGCGGTTTCTCCGGAGACGACCAGGCCGTGGGCGATCTGCCCCAGCTCAAGCATATTGGCCAGCATGACCATCCCATCGAGAAATCCAAGACAGGCATTGGAGATATCAAAAACCAGGCAGGAGGAGGAGAGTCCCAGCTTCTCATGGACAAAGGAGGCTGTTGCCGGCTCCATCATATCCCGAGAAACCGAAGTGAAAATCAGGCAATCGATCGACTTCGGGTCAATCCCGGCCTGATCGATGACTCGCTCGCCGGCGAGAACTGCCGCCTGGCTTGGTCTGGTTCCCTGCGGCCAGAGACGACGTTCCCGGATCCCGCTCATCAACTCGAGTCTGCCGGCGGGAAGGCGTAACCGCTGGTAAAGCGGAGAGAGCACTCCTTCGATATCTTCGGAGGTGATAACCCTCGGCGGCAAGACGTAGCCGAAGGTGTCGAGACAGACGTTGGTAAAACTGATCATGTCCCGCGTTCCCCGTTCAGGCTGTTGCCAGGCTGCAAAAGGTACGGAGCTGCCCGACATCAAGTGGGCGGGTTAACTGCCCGTCGAGAAGATGGCCGGGCAACTCTCCTGGGACCGCCTCCCCACCCAGGCCGACAATCACCGCCCGCTGTCCGGAGTAGGTCTCCAACTCCCTGATCTGCCGGACCGCCTCGAGCCCCTCTGCTCTAGGCGGGGCAAGATCAAGAATAATCAGGGAAAAATGGGAGAGTGAAGCTTCATACATCACCGAGCGCCGGGTTTCAGCAATGGTCACCCGCCACCCTTCTTCAATGAGGGTCTGCACCAGGAGGTGCTGGCTGACCGGATCGCCATCCATAACCAGCGCCCGACTGGTGAGAAACCGGGTGAGAATATCCAGCAGCTCCTCCCTCTCTACCGGCTTGGCAAGGTAATCATCCATGCCAGCCTGGAGACATTTTTCACGATCTCCAGGCATGGCGAGTGCGGTGAGCGCGACAATGCTCTGGTGTGTGCCATCGCTGCGCTCATGGCTTCTGATTCTTCTCGTCGCCTCCAGGCCATCCATCCCCGGCATCTGCACATCCATCAGCACCAGATGGTAATCGCCGTCGCAGGCTGCGGCGACTGCATGCTGGCCGTCCTCAACCGAAGTGACCTCGATACCGAAGTTACGCAGCATCGTCTCAATCAAGGTCCGGTTAATAAATTCGTCCTCGGCCAGGAGCACCTTTTTCCCTTTGAAGGCAAAAAACAGATTTCCTTCAAGGCTGTCGAGACGGTCATCAGCCATGCCGGAGTAGTCACTGATATCGGCAGCCTCTCGAAACGGTAGAAGAAAACAGAAAACCGAACCTGTCTCTCCGGAGCTCACCGTTATCTCCCCGCCCATCAGCTTCACCAGCTGGGCGGA
The DNA here is from genome assembly GCA_036350955.1 of Desulforhopalus sp. Classification (GTDB taxonomy): domain Bacteria; phylum Desulfobacterota; class Desulfobulbia; order Desulfobulbales; family Desulfocapsaceae; genus Desulforhopalus_A. The sequence goes on from JAZBOD010000300.1 coordinate 5,803, forward strand.
AATGGTCAGCCCCAGTCCGGTCGTGCCGATACAGAGAGACTGCGGGGTATGGGGAATGACGGGTTGTTTGAAGTAGTTGGTTATCTGGGTCAGTTTATCCGGGGCTATGCCGCACCCGCTGTCGGTGATCCAGAATCGGAGGAGAAGCCGATTGCGGCTATCGTAGCCGGCATTTTCGATCCGCACCGCAACTTCGCCCTGCCGAGTGTATTTGATGGCATTGGTCACCAGGTTGGTTACAACCTGAACCAGCCTGAGCGGATCTCCATGAACCCACGCCGGTACGTCGGAGTCAATACTGCAGGTCAGGGTAATGCCTTTTTGCTGTGCGGCAAGATTGAGCAGGTAGAGGTCATGATCGAGGCACTCCTTGAGGCCAAAATCTTCCGTCCGTATCTCCAGTTCCCCGGTTTCAATTTTTGAAAAATCAAGGATTTCGTTGACCACCAAGAGCAGACGGTTGACCGAGGAGGCAACCATTTCGAGATAGACTCGCTGTTCCTCGCTCAGTTCGGTCTCCAGGGCAAGGCTGGTCATCCCGACAATCCCGTTCATCGAAGAACGGATTTCGTAGCTGACATTCTCCAGAAAAACGCTTTTTACCCGGCTGGCCTGTTCAGCAAGGGTTGGCGCATCCCCGGGGATGGCGGCAGGCACCGCCGCGTCTGGGCGCTTCTGGCCATTGACGATCGCCTGGACAGCTCGCTTTTTCAGCACTTCACAGGTCCTTTTCTGGCGAGCAAGCTGGGTCTGCAACTCTTTAATCTGCTTTTCCAGTTTCTCAGTAGTCGACACGCACGCCCCCTTTTCCGCTAACCGGGATTTCAGCTCTGCATTGGCTCATTCTTACCTTTTTCCGCAACCCATAGTAGCATGATTTTCCTCAGTTTGAAACGCCATTCCACAATCAGTAAAGCTACCCGAAGATTACCCGGAGTGGTCCAGCCGACACATTTCCCAGCAATGATGAATGGTTTTATTCCGGGAGAAGTCAAAAGGCACCGTCTGGCGGGTAATTTCCTCAATCCGATAGCGTTCGGCCAGAGTCTGATCAAGAACAAATTTCCTGAAATTACACGAGAAAATGACAATGCCGTCGGGCTCAAGACAGGTCATCGCCAAATCGATCAATGCGGGATGATCCCGTTGAACATCAAAAACCCGTTGTTCTTTCCTGGTATTGGAAAAGGTTGGCGGGTCAATAAAGATCAGATCAAAACTGTGTTTGCAGTGCTTCAGCCACGTCAGGCCGTCCGCCTTCTCGAGGTGATTGTGCTGCTCCGCAAGACCATTCACGGCAAGATTCATTTTGGCCCAGTGCAGATAGGTGGTGGAGAGATCAACGGTCGTGGTCTCCGTCGCCCCTCCCATGGCCGCCTGAACTGTCGCCGTCCCGGTGTAGCCGAAAAGATTGAGAAACCGCTTGTTCCTGGCCATCCGGTAGATTTTTTCTCGAACGGGGCGGTGGTCGAGAAACAGACCGGTATCGAGGTAATCGGTAAAGTTGACCAGAAAGGTACAGTTTCCCTCACGAACCTCATACATCCTCCGGCGATCACCAAGTTTTTCGTATTGCCGAGCCCCGCGTTGCCGCTCCCGCCGTTTGATAAAAATCCGCTCGGAGCGGAGTCCGAGAACCTCCTTCAGGGATCTGATCGCCCTCTGAAATCGTTGGGCCGCCAGCTCTGGATCGATGCTTTTCGGTGCAGCATACTCCTGAACGTGAACCCACTTGCCATAGATATCAATCCCCAGGTTGTAATCGGGGAGATCACGATCATAGATCCGAAAACAAAAAACTCCGTGACGGTCTGCCCAAGGAAGGATTTTTTTAAGATTTTTACGCAATCGGTCGGCAAATTCACCACAGTCCCCGGCTTCGTCCCGGTTGGCAACCCGCCAGATAAAGGAGTCGCCCCCACCTCCCTGATTAACCGTGGTCAGCAGCAGTC
>JAZBOD010000301.1:0-7994 GCA_036350955.1 Desulforhopalus sp.
CCAGGAGATTCTTCAGGAGGCCAACATCCGCCTGTCGCTGATCAATCTTGACTACGATCAGATGAACAAACAGCTGGTCCAGGCCAAAGTGCACCTCGAGAAACTCACCCGGGAACTTGAGGAAAAAAACCGGATTCTTGACAATCTTGCCAATCTCGACGGGCTGACCGGGGTCTACAATCACCGTTACTTCCAAAACACCCTTGACCAGGAGATCAGCCGGGCATCCCGGCATGGTTCAACAATCTCCCTGTTACTGATAGATATTGACCATTTTAAGAAATTTAACGACAACTTCGGTCACCAGGCCGGAGATTTTGTCCTCACTGAATTCGCCCGCCTGATCAGGGACAATATCCGCAATTATGATACCGTCGCCCGTTACGGCGGGGAGGAGTTTGTGGTCATTCTTCCAGAGACCGCAGCCGAAGATGCTCTGGTCGTTGCCGAAAAACTCCGGGTGCTGATTTCTGACACCCCGTTTCAGGACAACCACGAAGAGTACCGGGTTACCGCAAGTTTTGGCCACGCCAGCACTACCCCGGGAACTGAGGATGGCTTTACCAAAAACGGCTTTATCTGTAAGGCCGACGAAGCCCTTTATGATGCCAAGGAGAAGGGGCGAAACCGGGTCTGCAGTTACGCCCCGAAAAAGAAATGGTTTTCATTTTAAGCTCATGTCGGCCGGACAAACGACCTATCTCTATACTTTTGCGATCCCTGGGAGAGGGGAGATATCTTTTCCGGTCTTGCTCAACGAACGCTCCGAGTACGTCAACAGCGATCTGGCTGCGACCCCGCTCTGGGCGGGCCTTGAACACCACCGCTGTCCGCCGTGCACCCTTGATTGCCAGACCCACCCTTTTTGCCCGGTGGCTCGGAATATCAGCGCCCTGGTTGCTGCCTTCAAAGATATCGTCTCCCATACCGCCTGCACCGTAACCTGCAATTCAACTGAGAGAATTGTCAGCAAACAGACGGCGGTGCAGAACGGCCTGGCGTCGATTCTCGGTCTGCTCATGGCGACCAGTGGCTGTCCGACAATGGATTTTTTCCGGCCGCTGGCCCGTTTTCACCTTCCCTTTGCTTCGGTCGAAGAAGCCACTTTTCGGATTGCCGCCGTCTATATGCTCAAGCGGTTTTTCAGCGAGCAGAATGAGGACGGGAAACTCTTTTCCGCAACGGATATCAAAGAACATTTTCGCAGGGTCAAACAGGTTAACAGCGGTATCCTCCGCCGGATCCGAGACGTCTCTGATTTTGATGCCGATAAAAACGCGCTGATCACCCTCAACAGCCTTGCTGAGATCCTTGAAATGGAAATCGATACCCGGCTCGAATCGCTCCACTACCTGTTCAAGTAACGTTGCCTGCTTACATCATATTTTCCGGATCAACATCGATTATCAGCCGACAGCCATGACCGAGCAGGTTTTTTTGGTTGCTGCGCAGGGCGGCACAAAGCTGCCGCAGTTGACCACTTGCCTGCCCTTTGAGGAGCAGTTGCCAGCGATAGAAATCCTTGATTTTATCCAAAGGGGCAGGTGCCGGGCCAAGGGATTCCACCGCCAGATGATGCTCTGCCACCTGCTCACGGGAAAACCTGGCAATCCGGACGGCGGCCTGCTGAGCCAGTGCTTCCACTTTCGCTTCAACACGCAGAGAGACAAGGCGGACGTAGGGCGGAAAAGCCGGATCGCGGCGAAGCCGCATTTCGTTTTGGTACATCGCCAGGTATTGGTGCTCTTTGGCAAAACCTAGCGCATAATGATCAGGGCGCATGGTCTGAATAACCACTTCTCCCGGGGTGTCACCCCGGCCAGCTCGGCCGATAACCTGGGTAATAAGCTGAAAAGTTCGTTCGGCAGCGCGAAAATCAGGCATATTCATCCCCCCGTCCGCCCACACCACTCCAACCAGCGTGACATTGGGGAAATGGTGACCCTTGGCGATCATCTGGGTCCCGATCAGGATATCGATCTGACCGTTATCCATCTCGGTCAGGATCCGTTTAAAATTTTTCCGGCTTCCCGCCGTATCCGAGTCGATTCGGCAGACATTGGCTGTGGGAAACAGCTCGATGATCTCCTCCTCAACCCTTTCAGTACCAAAGCCTACCGGAAGCAGTGCCGTGGACCGGCACTGGGTGCAGGAGGTGGTGGTCGCCTGGCTGTAACCACAGTAGTGGCAGATCAGTCGATTTTTCCCCTTATGGACGGTCATCGAGACATGGCAATGGCTGCACTGTACTGCGGTTCCGCAGGACTGGCACAGCAGGACCGCCGAAAATCCCCGCCGGTTAAGGAGGAGGATGGCCTGCCGGTTGCCGGCCAGGGTGGTGGAGAGCTTTTCTTGAAGGGTACTGCCAATAATCCTTCCCCTCTCTCGGCTTTTGTCCTGGTCGAGGTTGACAATCTCTACTGTAGGCAGACTTCTTTTGCCAACCCGCTCCGGGAGCTGCAGCAACTGATATTTCCCGGAAAAGGTGTGGGCGTAACTGGTGATTGACGGAGTTGCCGAGCCGAGAATGACCACCGCCTGGTGGAATCGCCCGCGAAGAACAGCAAGGTCTCGCCCGTTATAGCAAAAGCCGTCATCCTGCTTGAATCCTCCGTCATGTTCCTCGTCGACAATGATCAGTCCCAGATTGGCCAAAGGGGCAAAAACCGCTGACCGGGCACCGACCACGACCCTGGCCTGGCCAGTAAGGGCGAGATAGTATTGGTCGAGTTTCTCGGCGGCGGTCAGTCCGGAGTGCTGGAGTACCACCTGTTCGCCAAAGCGCTCAAGGAGCTGCGACTCAAGCTGGGTAGCCAGAGCGATTTCCGGAACTAGGATGAGAACATCCCGCCCCTCGGCAAGAGCAGTTTCGGCAGCGTGAAGGTAAACTTCGGTTTTGCCGGACCCGGTAACCCCATGGAGGAGAAAAGGGGCAAAGATCCTTTGACGAAGAGCCGGCAGGAGACGGTCAACGACTTCCTTTTGCTGGCGGGTGAGGGTTTTGGGGACAGGCAGGCCAGAGGCGATTGCCTCGCTAAAGGGGTTACGCAGCACTCGTTGTCGACGTGGTGTAACCAGGCCTTTTTCGGCAAGAGAGAGCAGGGGTTGGCCAACTCTGGGGTAGTGCGCTTGGAGTGTCCGCAGGGAAACTTCCCGTCCCCCTTCTTTTCCGCCGAGAGATTCGAGAAGCTGGAAAGCCCTGGCTTCGGTTTTTTTTATGGATTGCCCGGTTGTCCTCTGCAGGAACTGGCGGTAGCCGGCAATATCTCTGAGCTCTTCGCGGCATTCGCACTGGTCGGTTGTCGGCAGATGAGCGATATAATAGAGTTCTGTCTTTGGTTGAACACTATCTTTTTGCAGGACCTGCACCCGGTCGATAATCCCCCGTCGGATCAGTTCACGGACAGTCTTACCCTCGGTTTTATCCCGCATCAGCCGTGTCGTCTCTGCAGGGGAAAGCTCACCGTGGCTCCACAACCTCTTCAACCAGTCAGGAACCGGATCGATGTCCACATTGGCGACTGCCGCTCTCTCCTGGTTGGTGACCAGTTGACTGACACTTTTCGGAGCCAGCCCGCCCGGCAATGCAGCTTTGATAACCAGGCCAATGGGATGTTGATAATACTCTGCCACCCATCGAAAAAACGGTACGGCATTGGCGTGGAAGAGAGGATAGCCTTCGGGCAGAGCGAAGATCTTCCGAATCTGGTACGGCACCGCGGTAAGAGAGTCGGTGCTCGCCAGAACATATCCGGTGACCCGTTGCCGACCAAGCGGGACAATCACCCGTCTGCCTACCAGTTGAGCATCTTCACCAGGTTGATCATCATGATCTGTCGCCACCAGGGCGTAGGTCAGCGTGTGGTCCAGGGGAGCAGTGACAGCGACTTCCAGGTGAATCATAGAAGAATAACAGGTTGTTGGGGAGCTTTTTTCCTTGGCGGTACTTTACAGGGAGGTTTTGGCGGAACGAAACATTCTCCCCCGAATTTCGAGATAGAGTTGAGTTCTTCGCCAAGAATTGTTTAACTCTGCTTTTTCAAAAGCAGACCCCAAAAAAGCACATGCATCCAAAAGAGCTGTTTCGGAGGGAAACCAGAAATTTCCTCTGATCCCGATGAATGGGGATTCCGGCCGGACTCGACCGCAGATGTACCATACTTGCCCTTTGCCAGCCATCTTTACATGAATTTCACCTATCCGGAAAACCTCCCGGTCACTGCCTGTCGGCAGAAAATCATCGACACCATTCGTCGCCATCAGGTGGTGGTTATCGCCGGTGATACTGGATCGGGAAAAACCACCCAATTGGCGAAAATGTGTCTTGAAGCCTTTGCCGATTCCGATCCCCTGGTTGGTTGCACCCAGCCCCGGCGGATTGCTGCTACCTCGGTATCTCAGCGGGTTGCCGACGAGTTGGGCGCCAGTGGCCAGCTGGTGGGGTATAAAATCCGCTTCAACGACCAGACCTCTGCTGCAACACGGATCAAATTCATGACTGACGGCGTTCTCCTGGCAGAGACCCGCCAGGATCGGCTCCTCAAAGCTTACCAGGTGATCATTGTTGACGAGGCCCACGAACGCAGCCTCAATATCGATTTTCTCCTTGGCTATCTTCGCCGTTTGCTCGACCGCCGTGGTGATTTAAAGGTGATTATCACCTCAGCGACAATTGATACCGAGGCCTTTTCCCGCCACTTCAATGATGCCCCAGTGATAACCATTGTCGGGCGGAACTACCCGGTGCGCCTGCTCTACCATCCTCCCCCAGAGGAGGCTGGCGAAGACCGGGACGGAATAATCGACCATTGTGTCAATACCGTCGCTGAGATTTGCCGCAAAGATCCTCTCGGGGATATCCTGGTTTTTTTGCCGACCGAAAGGGATATCCGCGAATGCTGTGAACTGCTTGCCGGGAAAGTTCCGCACAGCATGGTCCTGCCTCTTTACGGCCGGCTACCCCTTGCTGACCAGCGGCGGATTTTTCAGCCCGGAAAAGCAAGGAAAATTGTGGTCGCCACCAATGTCGCCGAAACTTCGATAACCGTTCCCGGGATCTGCACAGTGGTTGATGCCGGGTTGGCGAGAATCTCTCAGTACAATCCACGGGCGAAAACCACCAGTCTGCCGGTAGTACCAATCTCCAAAGCTGCGTCAGCTCAACGTGCCGGACGCTGCGGCAGGACCGGTCCGGGTCTCTGTCTCCGCCTCTATTCCGAAGAAGATTATAATGACCGCCCGGAGTACACCGAGCCGGAGCTCAAACGGGCAAACTTAGCCGAAGTAGTCCTGCAGATGATTGCTCTTGGCCTCGGTACGCCAGAGGAATTCCCCTTCATTGATCCACCAGGAAAACAGGCTATTCGTGAAGGGTACCAACTCCTCAGGGAACTTGGCGCGATCAACGGGATGCATCGGCTGACCGAACGGGGAAAGATGATGGCGGGACTGCCCATCGATCCCTGTATTTCACGGATAATCCTTGAGGCCGGTGCACTCAATTGTCTGCGCGAAATCAAGATTATTGCCGCCGCCCTGGCCATCCAGGATCCGCGCAACCGCCCGCCGGGTCAGGAAAAAGAGGCAGCAACCGCTCAGGAACTCTTTGCCCACAGCCAGTCAGATTTTATTGGACTGCTCAACATCTGGACCCAGTATCACCAGGGAGGAGAATCGGGCCGCTCTTTGTCCAGATTGAAAAAGTTCTGCAAAAATCATTATCTTTCCTTTCAAAGGATGCGAGAGTGGATCGATCTCCACGAGCAGCTCTGCCGGATCACCAGCCGGCTTGAAGGTTTGCGCGACAACAGTACCGATGCCTCCTATCAACAGATCCACCAGGCCCTGCTCAGTGGTTTTGTCCGCAACATTGCCGTAAAAAAACAGGGCAGGCTCTATCAAGGCGCCAGCAATCGAGAGTTGATGATTTTCCCGGGGTCGCACCAGTTTCACCGAGGTGGGCAGTGGCTGGTCGCCGCCACCTTTCTTGAAACCAACAGGCTCTACGCCCTTACCGTGGCCACCATCGAAGCTGAATGGGTGGAAGCCGCCGCCGGACATCTCTGCAGCTTCTCCTGGGGGGCTGTCCGCTGGCACAAAAAGACTGGCCAGGTTTTAGCTGATGAGCGGGTCGCCCTCTTTGGCCTTATTCTGGTGGCCGGCCGGCAGGTCAATTTCCCCACCAGACACCGGAAAAATATTGCCCTTGCCCGGGAGGTTTTTATTGCTGCTGCTCTGGTGGAGGGGGAGATCAACGGTTCCTACGATTTTCTCACCAAAAATCAGGCTCTGCTCGACAAATGGCGGGAGGCGGAAGAAAAGCTGCGCACCAGATCCATCGTCATTGACCAAACCGCCCTGTACAATTGGTATGCGGCCCGGCTCCCCGCCGATGTCTATGATCAGCGCAGCCTCAATCGCTTCCTCCGGGGAAAACCTCAGCACACCAGCCTCATGATGGGAGACAGCGATGTGCTTCTCCGGGTCCCGGAAGATAAAGAGCTTATTGATTTTCCAGAAAAAATAGCCATTGGCCGGATGGAGGTTCACCTTGAGTACCTTTTTCAACCTGGTTCTCCCCGGGATGGGGTTACCTTCCGCCTGCCGGTGGATTTTGCCCGGACCGTCTCCGCAGATAGCTTTGAGTGGCTGGTCCCCGGTTTGCTGGAGGAAAAAGTCCATTTTCTCCTCAGGTCACTGGCAAAAGGGATACGGAAAAAGCTGGTTCCGCTCCGGGAGACTGTACTGCTTCTCCTCGATGACATCGACCATGGTCAGGGATCGTTGTTGACCGCTCTTGAGGCCTCTGTTATGAAAAAATTTCGCCTGCACGTGCGGCGTTCGGACTGGCCGACCACCCTCCCCGACCATTTACGGCCGCATTTTGTTCTGGTAAACAGCTGTGGTGAAGAGCTCTCTGCCGGCAGAGATCTTGCCACTTTACTTGGTGGTGCTGCTCCCCCCGTTCCGACCCACGCCCCGGTTTTCCGGGAAAAAGATCAAGAACTCATCGGCCGCTGGCAGGGCAGCGAGCACAGCTGCTGGAACTTTGCCCGTCTGCCGGCCAGCCTGCCATTCTCCAACGGAGCCGGTGACGTGGCCGGTTTTTATTACCCGATGCTTGTGCCAAGGCCGGAAAAAGGGTGTGTCCGGATAGAGTTCACCCCGAACCGCCAAAAGGCGCTCGAGACGACGTTTCAGGGCAATCTCTACCTCTATTCCCTGCAGTTTCCTGATCAAGGCCGGGCTTTGAAAAAATACAGTGCTACAGCCTTTTCCGGGCCTGCCACCCTCTGGCTGGAAAAAACCCTGACCAGTCGCCAGGAGATGGTTGAATCCCTCAGGCGGGCTGTACTTTCTACCCTTTTTTCCCCGCTGTCCGGGGAAATTGTTGATCAGCAGATTTTCCAGGCAACGCTCTCCCGGGTGCAGGCGGGGGGTGGGTTATATCGACTCGGCCGTCAACTCTCCGATCGATTGCTGGCTGTACTGCGTAAAAGGCGGGAAGTGGCTGAATTAATCGGCAGGGTTTGCGGCCCTGGTCCGGGCCGTCCTGCTGGGGATCAGCAGAGCGCAGAGATTTTTAACGAACACCTTCAAGCGGTTTTTCCGATCGAGATCCTCTCCTCCGGCTTGCCCCTGCCCTTTACCGATATTGACCGACAGCTTCAGGGGCTGCGGATCCGGCTTGACCGTTTCCATGCAGACCCGGGAAAAGACAAAAAAAAGTCTCTGCAGATCTCTGTACATCTGGAAAATTTGCAAAAACTGGCCAATCAACCGGCAAAGCATTCCGAAGAGATGACCGGGTTGATAATACGATATCGACAACTTATCAACGAATTCAGGATTTCCTTATTTTCCCCAGAAATAAAAACCGCCGAACCGGTGAGTCCAGCCAAACTGAATGAGCTGTGGCGATCGATTCAGGCCAGGAACTGACGAATACTATGAAAAAATCACTCTTTGGGGCGGTAATGTGTCTTGCCGCTCTC
>JAZBOD010000302.1:0-5906 GCA_036350955.1 Desulforhopalus sp.
ACAGAACAGTCCGGGGGTAATGACCAGATGGTCAAGAGAGGTGGAGAGGTAGAGCCATCTCAGTGCTCCTTCCGGGTAGAGCAACAGGGAGGAGAGGTAGCCATTATCGGTCACCAGAGCCGATTCCGGGAGAGCCAGCTGGGCAAAATGGCCGGCAAAAGCCACCGCATTCCAGAGCATCATCAGGCCACAGAACCACTGAAGATACTGCCAGCCCAGACCACTGAAGGAGCTGCGGCGGATATCCCAGAGGAGGTAGCCGAGAGCCCCGAGATACTGGAGATGGGCAAGCTGATGGACCACTAGCCCTTCCACCCCGCCGTGGGTCTGCAGCGCCCAGGCATTTTCCCCGGAGAGCAGGACGGCCAGCACCGGCAGTGCGGTGAACAGCAGGAGGATGCGTGGCCAACGGGCCGACACCTGTTGAAGGCTCTGCGCTCCGCGGGTCAGCGCCCTCTGCCCTTTGACCGAACAGATCAGCCGGTAATGATGGTCGACCGATTTTCCCATTGGCTCCTGCCAAAAACTGCAACTTATATGTTGCAGTAAAAAATGTCATGAACAGTGCGCTGGCGATGAAAAGAGCAGCGTTCCAGGGCCTTGCCCCAGCTACTGCTTTGCAGACTTGCTGGAAATGTGCAGAATACGTACCAGATAAGTCAGGGATCGACATCTCCTGAAAAAGAAAAAATAACCCATTGATAAGTAAGGAAATAATAGCAGCTAAGGTTGTCACCGACAAAAAATACCGCCTGGTTCTGCCGCAACACAAATGCCACAGTGCAACTTTTTTGATGCGTCTGTTCCAGGTAGACGATTACCCCCGCTGACCACGGAAGGTACTGGCATCGATCCCATAGCGGCGAAGCAATCGCTGCAGAGCCTGGCGCTCCATGCCGCAGCTTTTTGCCGCCCGGGAGATATTGCCTTGACTGCCGGCTATAGCCGCACCGAGGTACGCCTCGGTAAACTGCCGGAGCACCACCTCCTTTGCCCCGGCATAATCAAGCCCCCGCAGCTGATCAAGCGTGCTGCAGGGATGGCCGCTCCGTTGACTCTGGGCCTCAGTACCAAGCATCAGGTCCTTGGGTTCGATCTGGCTGCTTCGGCCGATCAGTACCGCCCGGTTGATGGTGTTCTGCAGTTCGCGAACATTTCCCCGCCAGGAGTGCTGCAGCAGCAGCTGCAGGGCGTCGCTCGAGAACTCGAGATCGGGACGCTGGTACTCCCGCCGGTATTTTTTCAGGAAGTGGTCGATGAGCAGGGGGATATCGGCACGGATTTCCTCGAGGGTGGGAGTGGTCACCGTCACCACATTGAGCCGATAGAAGAGATCCTCGCGGAATTCACCCCGGGCAATTTTCGCCTCGATATCCTGATTGGTGGAGGCAATTACCCGGACATCAACCGAACGGGTCCGGGTCTGGCCAAGAGGCTGGATCTCTTTTTCCTGAAGCACCCGAAGCAGTTTGGTCTGGATAGAGACCGGGATATCGGCAATTTCATCAAGCAAAATCGTCGAGTGGTTCGCTTCAAAAAACAGGCCGTCCTTATCGCGATCGGCGCCGGTAAACGCCCCCTTGCAATAGCCGAACAGTTCACTTTCAAGAATATGTTCCGGCAGGGCGGGACAGTTCACTGTCACCATTCGCCGCCCGCTACGGTTGGAAAGGGTGTGAAGCGCACGGGCAGCCAGCTCCTTGCCGGTCCCGGATTCACCGCGGATCAGCACGGTCATGTTCGAGTGGGCAATCCGCCGCAAAAGGTCCTGCATTTGTCTTAGAGGCGGTGATGCACCGACAAAACCGTGGAACTCATTTTCCCCGGTAAGCTGCAGACGAAGTTCAACAAACCGCTGCTTTTCGCGGAGTAGCTCCGTACGCTCCATGGCCCTGGCGACGGCATGAATGATCTGGCTGTTGTCAAAGGGTTTCTGGAAAAAATCGTAGACTCCCTCCTTGAGCATCTGCACCGCCATCTCCACCGTGCCAAAACCGGTCATGATGATGGTGGTCATGGTCGGGTCGATCTCCTTGAGACGCTGGAAAAATTCCACCCCATCCATCCCCGGCATCTTGATGTCGGTAAGGACCACGTCCGGCGGCCAGCCGGCAAGTATTTCCAGGCCCTTCATCCCGGAATCGGCCTGCCGCACCTCGTAACCGCATTTTTTGCCAAGAATCCGTGACAGCAGATTCTGCATATCCGGTTCATCATCGACGATCAGGACCTTCCTGGCTGACAGTTCTGTCTGATCACGCATTTCAGCTTACTCCGTATATTTCAGGGCACCGCCCTGCTTCCCACTCTTCAAGGCAGAATCTGGTCGGGGCAGGGCAAACGTTCCCCTCTTCCATAGGCCCCAGCCGGAAATTGCCGCGGTGAATCCGCCAGGGAAATACTGTGGTGCACCTAAAGACCGGGTGGTTTGGGCCAGATAATTTCGCAAAGGGAAAAAACCTGGTCAATTTCGCACCAGCGATCAATCAAGCTCAGGCACCTCTTGCCGACGCCAGCCATGGAGCCCCCAGAGCAGGGAAAGCAGACCAAAGAGAGTCAATACCGCGGCCTGGGTAGTCACCGCGACGATCCCGCCCCATTGCCATAACACCCCCCCCATCAGCACGCCGACCATCCGTCCCAGCCCGGCAGTGGCATAAAAACCGCCCATCATCGTTGCCCGGGCCCCGGGAAGCAGTTCGGTACTCAAGGAAAAACTTGAGACAATGACAAATTCAAAACAGAGAAAGACCAAAAACATCCCGACCATCGCCGCACTGAGACTCACCCCGATCAGCGGGAGGGCCAGATAGGCGCCGATCAACAGCAGCAGGCCGGAGATCAGCGCCCGTTTCAGCCCGATCCGGTCAGCAAAAAGGGCAGTCAGTGACTCTCCGAGAAGCTCTGCGGCACCAATTGCCACCGTACTGAAACCAAGCGCGACGATACTGACCAGAAAGGCCTGTTCAAACCAGGCGCCATAGACCACGAAAAGGCTGTCGTTGGCAATACTTATCCAAAAGCCAAAGAGCAGCATCCCGGCTGCCGGACGGATCCTGACCAGTTGCAAGATCGAAGCGAGCATCCCTTTCCGGCGGCCGCCAGCGGGGGAGGCCGGCTGTTCCTCGGGTATAACCCAACCGACCGCAAACCAGGAGAGCCCTCCGAGAAAAGCGAGCAGATAGAAAACTGCCGCCAGACCAAAATTGGCGATAATCAGTCCCATCAGGGGAATCCCCACCAGGGTGCTTCCGGCCCAGGCGGTCTCGATGATCCCGACGATCCGGCCCCGTCTTTCGTAGGGGACGTGACGACCGACAAAGGCTTGGATCGCCGGATCAAAGATGGTTTTGCCCAGCCCGGCAAGAACCAGCCCGACAAAGACCCACCAGTAACTGGGAAAAATTCCGCAGAGCAGCATCCCCAACGCCGCCAGAGCCAACCCGGTGCGCATCATCAGCCGGTCACCGAGACGGTCTGCCGCCAGCCCGCTCAACAGGCCGAAAAAGGTCGACAACTGGATGGTGGCAATTATCGAGGTGACCGCGGCAAGCGGTACCTCCAGGTTGCGGCTGAGGGCAGGGGCAAAGGGGTAGACAAAACGGCGGACGGTGTTGAGCAGCAGCCGAAAACCGAGTACGGCGAGGATCTGGGTAGTAAGGCGGCTGTTCATCTCTGCTCGCTCATTCTCACCGGCCGGGAATAGCCATCAATTTACCAGGTTTTGATCACCGCCAGGGTGATGTCGTCGTGCTGTTTTTTCCCCGCCCGAAAGGCGTTGATTTCAGCGAAGAGAATCTCGATCAACCGTTCCGGCTCATCATTGCTGTGGGCGGCGATCAGGGCTTTCAGCCGCTCTTTGCCAAAACGCTCCCCGGCATTGTTCTCAACCTCCCAGGCACCGTCACTGGCTATCAGGATCAGCTCTACCCCCCCTCCAAGAGGGCGCTCATTGTACTCAAAACGGTATTGCTCATCAACCCCGAGGGCCAGACCACGGCCTTTGAGTTCGAAAAAGCTGTTCTTTGACGGCGAGTAGATCATAGCCGGATCATGGCCGCCTCGGACCCAGCTGAGCAGCTGTCGCTGCGGGTCAATTTCCAGATAAAACAGTGTGGCAAAACTTCCCGAGGCCTGGGTATCGAGACAGAGCAGACGATTTACCGAAGAAATTATCTCATCGGCCCGCCCAGAGGTGCTGACCCGGCTGCGGAGCAGGGCCCGCAGGGTGGTCATCAGCAGAGCGGCACCAATCCCGTGCCCGACCACATCGCCCACGGCAACGCCAATTTTCCCTTGATTTTCAGGATATTCCAGAATATCAAAATAATCTCCGCCGGTCTCTTCACAATAGAGACTGCGCCCGCAGACCATCACCCGTCCGTGGGCAAAACAGCCGGTGGGGAGCAAATTCTGCTGCACCTCGCGCGCCAGATCGATAGCTTCTTTCAGGGCCAGGCGCTGGCGCAACTGCCGGCTCATCTTATTAAAACTCCTTGTCAAATCACCAACTTCATCACTACTCGTCACCGCCAGAGGCGGGCCGAAGATGCCGCCGGCAAGTTTGTCGGCCACCCCGGAAAGCTCCTTGATCCGCTGGGTTACCCTACCGATAATCGCCCGGATAAACAGGAGAATGGTAACAATTGCCAGGACAATCACCGAAAAGTAGTGGTACTTAAAACGGATAATCGGCTGCAGGACTTCGTTGCCCGGGGCGATTATCACCAGAGTCCATGGTGCCTCGACCAGCCGATAAAAGCCACTGATCTCCTTGGGCGGCTGGCCGGGACCCAAAACCGTCCCTGAACTGGCTTTCGCCAGTGCCGCCAGGGTATCGCGCTCCAGGGTGCTGATGGTGCCAAAGGCCCGCATCGGGTAGTAATCCTCGAGACTGGACTGCACCCCGGTGCTCACCAGGACATTACCCTGGTCGTCCAGCAGATAGGCCTTACTGGTGTGCCACCACTGGGCATTGACGATCCTCTCGGTCAGGGCGTCGAAGGAGACAAAAACCGCGACCCGGCCAGAGACCTCGCCCTGCCCGTTGGTAAAGCGGGAGAGAATCGCCACGGTCCGCTTCTGCAGAGTGGTGTTATAGCTTGGCGGACTGATGGCAAAGGGCTCCAGGCGGTAACCGCGCATCATTCCCATCCAGCCGCCATGGCGTAGCTCGCCATCGGGCCAGTCAACCTCCACCCGGACAACTCCTTCAAGTTTTTCGACACGCTCCAGGATCTGCTCGGCAAATTCAAGACTCAGTTCCCCGCCATTTTCGGTTTGCAGCAGGAGGAGCATCTCCTTGAGACGGATCAGCCGCATATCAACCAGGTGAGCAGTATGCTGCAGCTTGCTGAGCGCCGCCTGCCCCCACTGTTCCATGAGTACATTGCGGACAAAAAGAAAACCTCCTACCGAAAGAATCAGCAACAGCAGAAAAGTGGGGAGCAGAACAAAAAAGAAGGTCCGCTGCTGCAGGCTGACAGGTCGCGGCGTCATGGTTTTCGACAGGCAGCTGAAGGCATGGCCAGGCAGCCTGCCGACCTGCCGGAGAGGGTCAGCGGGATGGTCGGTCGGGGAGAAGTTGGCATGGTTGGTCGCACCAGGGAATGAGAAACGTATCGGGCGTGAACGAACAAAAAAACTGTTCTGGGGAAAAAGCTGAACGCCCCAGTTTTACAGTAACTCGTTCTCTGGATACGGCAAGCCCACGGGCGGTTTTGCCAACCAGGGAACAACAGATGATCAGGCCGGGACAATCTCTTCGCCCAACTGGTTCAGGTGAAAACACCGGTGGAAGATGTAACCGGGTATCAACCTCCACTCTGGTTGCGGACAACCATGCCCATGACCAGGTAGACCAACTGGGCAGCGGCAAAATCGGCACCATGGTCTCCCGGGCGGGG
>JAZBOD010000303.1:0-3040 GCA_036350955.1 Desulforhopalus sp.
CCGTCGTAGCAGATCGTCAGTTGGCGAAGTTCCAGCTGGCCCATCAGCGGATCCCCTGGAGGGTGCCCCGGCCGAGGGTATGGGCGCTGGCCATCAGGGCGAGGAAGGCGGGGAGGATAAACAGCAGACTCACGGCGGCGGCGACCGGCCGGTCACCACTGTCCATCAGGGAAAAGAGGAGGATTGGCAGGGTGAGGACCCTGCCGCCGCCGATGATCAGGGTGCTGAGGTACTGTGACCAGGAGAGCAGGAAGGAGAAGAGTGCGGCAACGGTAACCCCGGGGAGGATCATCGGCAGCAGCACCCGAAGAAAGATCGTTGCCGGAGGCGCGCCAAGAGTACGGGCCTGCTCTTCAAAGTCGGGGTTGTAGTCACTGAATACCCCCCAGATGACAAAGATGGTATAGGGCAGGCAGAAGCTGAGGTGGACGAGGACCAGGCCGGTGAAGGTTTCGGTCAGGCCAAGCATGAGAAACCAGCGGTGCAGCCCCATGGCCACCGACAGCGGCGGAACGATCACCGGAAGGAGGAGCAGCAGGGAGAGCAGCCGTTTCCCGGGGAAATCGTAGAGCCCGAGAGCCCGACCGGCGGGGATGCCAAAGAGCAGTGAGGCCAGGGTGGTGACCAGGGCCAGGGAAAAACTCGACCACAACCCACCGAGCAGCTGTTGCCCGGCGGTGCTGAAGACATATTCCCAGGCGCGCAGACCAAAACTGTCGGGGATAACCGCCGGGTAGAACCACCGCTCACTGATCGACCAGAGCAGTAGCGGCAGAAAGGGCAGGAGTACGGTGAGCAGTACTGCGCAGAGGATGAGTGTTTTGGAAAACTTCATTCGCGGAAGCCTCTTTTGCCGCCCAGCCGGAGCAGGAGATGGGAGAGGGCGATGGCAACGATCACCGCCGCAGCGATGATCAGGCCGATGGCGATGCCCTCCGGCCGGGTGAGCAGATCGATGTCGCTGTAGCTTTTGTAAGCCCATACCGGCAGGGTGAGAGGATAGGTGCGGCCGAGAAGGTAAGGCACCTCGAATGCCCCGAAGGTAAAGGCAAAAACGATCAGGCAGGCTGCGCCAAGGCTCGGGCTGATGATTGGCAGGGTGATGTGGCGAAAGCGCTGCCAGGGGGAAGCTTTCAGGGTTGCCCCTGCTTCGTCGAGCTCGCTGCCGATATTTTTCAGCACCGCGAGAAGCATGAAGGTGATGAAGGGGATCTCTTTCCAGACATAGGTGGCGAGGATGGCCACCCCAAGGTTGTCGTTGACCAGCAGAGGAAAGACGGCGGGGCTGCTGACCAGGCCGGCAGCTGCGCCTATTCGCGAGAAAATTCCTGAAGGGGAGAGCAACAGAAGCATGGCGATGGCGATCACCAGGTGCGGTACGGTCAAAGGGATCTGCAGGAGAAAATGGATGGTACGGCTGGTCGCCGCCCAGCGGTTCAGAGCCAGGGCCAGAATGACGCTGAATACGGCGGCAATCAGCGTCGAGACCATGGAAATATAGAGAGTCAGACCAAGGCTGCGCGGGAAATCGGCGTCACCGATCACCCGGCGAAAAATGTCGAGACTGAGTCCCTGTTCGCCGGCCATCGGTGGGTGACCAAGGGCCTGAAGGAGGCCGAGAAGCAGACCGCCGCCAAAGAGTACGGTGATCACCAGCAGCGCCGGGCCAAGCAGAAGCAGAAGCCGGCCCGGGGATGTCCGCCGGCCGTGGCCTGGAGTGATATCTGCCGGCTGGACCATTATCTGCTTTTCAGCACCTGTTGCTCCCAGCCCTTTTCAAGAAAAATCAGCACCTCACTGGGCGGCTCGGGAAGCTGTCCGGACTGAAGCGTAGCATCGGTCAGCGTTGCCGGACCACGGGGCAGGGCGAGAAAACGCTCTCGCCACTCGGCGGGGAGGCGATCAGGGCTGATTGCTGGAAAATCGCCCCAGACTTCAGGCCGGGCCTTTTCCAACTGGGCTTCCGGAGAGAGGAGAAAGTTGGCAACGACCATCGCTCCAGCCTTATCCCGGGCGTTGAAAGGGATAGCGACGAAATGGGTATTGGCAATGGTTCCTTCATCGAAGATATAGCTGCGGACGGTGGCCGGAAAGAGGCCGTCATGAATATTCCGTGAAGCCTCACCCTGATGGTAGGAAAAGCTGAAATCGATTTCGCCGTCGGCAAAGAGGGTATTCATCCGTACCGGTGACTCCGGGTAGGTTGAGCCCTGGCGCCATAAAGAGCTCTTCAGCTCGCGGAGGATGGCGTAGGTGGCCTCGGCTGCTGCGGTCAATTCGGCTTCGGTGTAGTCGTTCTGCCACCGCTCGGCGCCACCAGAGGCATGATAGAAAACATGCCGGACAAAGACCGAGCCGGTGAAGTCCGGCGGGGCAGGGTAGGCAAACCGGCCGGGGTTGGCCCTGATCCACTCGAGCAGTCCAGCTACCGAGCGGGGTGGGTCGGGGATCTTTTTGCTGTCATGGATCATCACCATCTGGGCGCTGCCCCAGGGTGATTCGAGACCTTCGACCGGGGTGCCGAAGTCGTTGGCTACCGTCGGTTTGCTCCAGTCGACATAGGCCTGATTGGGCAGCCTTTCGGCAAAGGGGCCATGGAGCAGGCCGTGCTCCTTGCAGGTGCGGAAATTTTCACCGTTTATCCACAGCAGGTCTGCGCTGCCGTCACTCCCCTTGCCGGCCTGCTTCTCGACCACCAGCTTACCTACTACCTCGGCAATATCTTTTACCGGGACCTGGCGGAGGGTAATGTCGAACCGCCTTTTCAGCTCATCGGCGAGAAAGCCGTTGACAAAGCTGTTTACCGCCGGCGAACCGCCCCACATGTGCCAGTCGACGGTCTGTCCCCGGGCCTGCTGAAGGGTCTCTTCCCAGTCAGCAGTCTGCTCGGCGGCTGAGGGTATTGTCAGACTGAGCAGGATAAACAGCGCCGGTCCGAGAAAGATTGTCAGGTTACGGCAAAGTCGGCGGGGCATTGTCTTTCTCCTGAGGTTTTCAGCATCGAAGCAAATCGGGACGCGTGGCTGGCGGGTTGGCAATC
>JAZBOD010000304.1:0-2366 GCA_036350955.1 Desulforhopalus sp.
CCTGATGCGGTGCAGTTTACTGGCGGAATCCGGAATCAGATCGGTGACTCCACCCAGTCCCTCGGCGCGATGTGCCGTCGGAGATTCATCCGGCGTAACGGTTATCCAATATTATTTTAGGAAAATTTATTTCTTGGAAATTAATATTGTACAATACTACAGCACAAAAAAAGGTCCGTCAAGAGGGCAAGTTTATGCTGAGTCAGAGGGTTATCAGCAGAAGAAGAAGGTACCGGAACAGGTAAAACCCGGTTACGCTTCAGTCTTGTCGGTCTTCAGGTGCAGGGTCATCTGGCAGGCCCTGCAGTCAAAGCGGAGATGGTAGTGCGCGGTCTGGTCAGCAAGAACCAGCGGTTGGGCGGCTGATATCCGCCCCTGTTCCCTCGGGCAGATGCCAAGCTGCGCCCGGAGACAGTAGCGGCTGGTCATTAATGCGCAGCCTGAGGTGGGGTCAAGGTGCATTCGGGCCGGGTCAAGATCGCCCTGCCCGTGACGGCGATGGAACCTCGCCGCAAAACAGTTGGTAATATTGTGATGGTAGCTCAGCTCTGTCGACGGCCAGGGAACGGTGGACTGCTGTCGAGAAACGGCCGGCGGCCTGTGGCTGTCGATTCGCACCGCCAGGTGACGGTCGAATGCGGCCCGCCGCAGTTGATTAAAAACGGCCGCCGGATAATGGCTTGCCGGATCCACCGCCACCCGCAGGCTATTAACCCTAAAGAGAGTGCCGCCGGTTTTGCGCAGCTGCTTTTCTGCCAGAGTGATGACCGTACCCGGCTGATGGGCGGTTTGCGGAGAAACATTGCGCTCCGTCTCGGAAGCAATTCCGTCTTCATCGACTATCCCCAGCAAGAGGGTCTCTCCTTCCTGGCGCATTTCCAAGGCAACGGCAATTTTTCGGCAGCCCTGGGAGGCGGCAATGAGCTGATGAAAGGCCGTATCAAGATTTCGGAACAGTCTCGTCCCCCAAGGCGGTGGCCTGCTCTGCCGCAGAAAGATCTTCGCCCCCTCGACCCGGTTGACCCGCATCCCGACCAGTTCCCGGCGGGTATCGAGATAGCAGAGACCATCGCCGTTGTGTATTTCGGGCCGACCGGCAATGGTGAAAAAATTCCGGCCGACCATATCGACCCGGCCGAGTTCCTTGCCCGTCGATTTTGGGGTGTCGATCGCCCCCGGCTTTTTTCGTCCACCATCAAGAAAGTACTCGGTCCGCCCCCGATGGAAGGATTTTTCCGGATCAGGGGTAAAGGCAAAATCGCACTGCCCGGCCGAAGCTCGGCGCAGTCGACTGTCGGCGGCAATCAGCCGGTCAAGGGCAAGGCGGTAAAAGGCGGTAACATTTTTCACATAACTGATATCTTTAAGCCGTCCTTCGATCTTGAACGAACTGATCCCGGCGGCGAGCAGTTCGCCAAGCCGGGAAGAGAGATCGAGATCTTTCAGGCTGAGCAGATAACCGTCATCGCCTACTCGGCGCCCATCCTGGTCAAAAAGACGGAAACGGTGCCGACAGTATTGGGCACACTCTCCCCGATTGGCGGAACGGCCGGCCATCACCTCGCTGAGATAACACTGGCCGCTGTAAGAGACACAGAGGGCGCCATGAACAAAAAATTCCAGCGGCAGGGTGGTAACGGCGCGAATTTGCCGGATCTGGGTCAGACTGAGTTCCCGAGCCAGAACGACCTGTTGCAGGCCGATCTCCTCAAGGAAGCGGACCTTGTCCGGAGTGCGGTTGTTCATCTGGGTGGAGGCATGGAGGGCTATCGGCGGCAAGTCTGCCTCGATCAGCCCCATATCCTGGATGATCAGTGCGTCGACCCCGATCTGGTATAACTGGTGGGCAAGAGCCACTGCCTGGGGGATCTCTTCATCGCCTAACAGGGTATTCAGCGCGACATAGACCCGTGCCCGATAACCGTGGGCATGGACAACCAGCTTTTCGATAGCCTCGATGCTGTTGGCGGCGGCCGCGCGGGCGCCAAAGTGCGGACCACCGATATAGACCGCATCGGCACCATGATCGAGGGCGGCCAGGCCGCAGGCGAGATCGGCGGCAGGGGCGAGCAGTTCGATTGGATGATTCGGCTGCTCCCTCTTGATTTCCTGACCGTTCATCGGCAATCAACAGACGAGTACTTTTGCTTGCCGACCGAGAATGCGTGCCTTGCAGAGTGCCAGGCCAGCCTTAGAAGGAGAGCAGGATGTACTCTTCACGAAGGTACGCCTCTATGGAGGGATGCCCCTGCATGTCTCCGACGATGTTCAGGCCCTGCCGCTCCGCCTCGGCCAGGGTGCCCATCTTTTGGGAACAGGCGCGACAGATGCAGGCAATCAGCCCCTTTTCCCGCAGACTGCGGTAC
>JAZBOD010000305.1:0-6815 GCA_036350955.1 Desulforhopalus sp.
AAGAGGTGTGGAAAGTCGCCCAGGAACTGCTGCAGATTTACCCCACCCGTGAACTGCGTGAGGGACGACGTTTTTCCGCCCCTGGAGCCCTCTATCATGACCTGGAAGACTCTTTTGCCTTCGACGAGACCCCGGGGCAGCAGCAGGCGATCCACGACGTGCTCGACGACCTGACCGGTGATCGTCCGATGGACCGGCTGATCTGCGGTGATGTCGGTTACGGCAAGACCGAAGTGGCGGTTCGGGCCGCCTTCAAGGTCGTCGAAGACGGCGCTCAGGTTGCGATCCTCGTGCCAACCACCGTGCTCGCCGAGCAGCATGCCAAAACCTTTGCCGAACGCCTCAAGGATTTTCCGGTACGGATCGGCTGCCTCAACCGCTTCCGGAGTGCTGCCGAACAGCGAAGTCTCCTCAAAGAACTCGCCCGCGGCAATGTCGATATTGTTATCGGTACCCACCGGCTCCTCTCCAAGGACGTGGTCTTCGGCAACCTCGGCCTGCTGATCATCGATGAAGAGCACCGCTTCGGGGTAAGCCACAAAGAAAAACTGAAAAAACTCCGCGCTGAAGTGGATATCCTCACCCTGACCGCCACCCCGATCCCCCGGACCCTGCAGATGTCTCTGCTCGGCATCCGCGATTTGTCGGTAATCGCCACCCCACCAGAGCACCGCCAACCGATCAAGACCTTTGTCGCCCGATTCGACGAACTGGTCATCAAAGAGGCGATCAGCAAGGAACTCCGCCGCGGTGGCCAGGTCTTTGTCGTCCATAACCGGGTTAAATCAATCCACCGGATGGCGGCACTGATCGCCAAACTGGTACCCGAGGCAAAAATCGCTGTGGCGCACGGGCAGATGGCCGGCAAAGAGCTTGAGGAGATCATGGTGGCCTTTGTCACCGCCAAGGTTAACGTCCTGGTCAGCACCACCATCATCGAGTCCGGTCTCGATATCCCCATGGCCAACACCATCATCATCAACCGCGCCGATGCCCTCGGTCTGGCTGAAATCTACCAGCTCCGGGGCCGGGTGGGTCGTTCGGCAACCCAATCTTTTGCCTATCTGCTGGTCCCCTCACTGGACAACCTCAGTCGGGACTCGCGGGAAAGACTGCGGGCGCTGATGGACTATAACGACCTTGGTGGAGGGTTCAAACTGGCAATGAGCGATCTGCAGATCCGCGGTGGCGGCAACCTTCTCGGGGTCTCCCAGAGTGGCAATATCGCCGCCATCGGCTATGATCTCTACCTCGATCTCCTCCAGAAAACCGTGGCCGACCTGAAAGCGGCTGAGACTCGAGGAACCGCAGGCGACCTGACGGAAGAGCTCGACCCCGAAGTCAATCTCCAGCTCTCCGCGTACATCCCCGAAACCTATATTGCCGATATTAATCAGCGCTATCTCACCTACCGACGGATGGCTGCACTGGCCGGGGCGGACGGTGAAGCTCAGGCTGATCTCCAGGCGGAACTCACTGACCGTTACGGACCTATGCCGGCGGAAACCGTCACTTTGTTACGGATCATTGCCTTGAAAAAGGAGTTGGCCGGACTGCGGATCAGCAAACTCGAACAGGGCAGGGACAGCCTGGTTTTCACCTTCGTAAACGATACCCCCCTTACCCCGGAAACACTGTTCGGTTTTCTGGCGCGGCAGGCAACCGTCAAGGGCCAGGCTACCACCAGATTCACCCAGGATGGGCGCCTCGTTTGCAAGGGTACCCTGGTCTCCTCTGAACATATTTTTTCCTCGATCGCCAATACCCTCAATGAACTCCGCAAACTCATCCCTGCCAACGCCTGAAAAACCAGAACGGATGTGGCCCGGCCTGACCTGGCCGGAGATCGACACAGTCTTTCTCGATCTCGACGGTACTCTTCTCGACAAGCATTTCGATGACCATTTCTGGGAGAATCACCTTCCGGCGGTTTATGCCGAGAAACACCGGCTCGATGCGCTCAGCGCCCGCAAGCGGCTCCTGACCATCTACCGGAGTGTCGAAAACACCCTCGCCTGGACCGACCTTGATTACTGGTCAGAACGGCTGGAGCTTGATGTCCGTTCCGAAAAACGTGCGGTCAGTCACCTGATCGGCATTCACCCCCATGCCCGTGAATTTCTCGAATTCCTCTGCGAGACCGGAAAAAAACCGCAACTGATCACCAACGCCCATCCCCATGCCCTGCAGATCAAGCTGGAAAAAATTCCGATTGGTCACCTCTTTACCGACATTATCTGTTCGCAGGATATTGGCCTTGCCAAGGAGCAGCCGCAATTCTGGACAGAACTCCAGCGGCGCCTCGCCTATGCCCCGGAGCGGACCCTCTTTGTCGACGATACCGAAAAAGTACTCCACTCCGCGGCAAGCCGCGGTCTCCGTCACCTGATTCATATCGCCAAACCCAGCTCGCGCCAGCCGGCGCGATTTTCCAAGCATTATCCGTCGATCGTCGATTTTTACCAACTGCTCCCCTAACCGGTATCCAGCCAAAAACAAACCTCCTCCCCCTTGCAAATCCCGGCAAGTCATTTATTATCGGAAGACTCTCAGAAGAATCCCCGGCTGATCAAGCCTTATGCCAACTCCAGCGGAACTTTCATGTACCTGTACACCCTCTTTTTCGTCATCGCGGCGACTCTTGTCGCCGGCCCCGGCCTGGCCGCAGAGAAAATGGTTATCGCCGCCAAAGGCGCCGGACGGGACCTGCTCGACCACAGCCTGCCGGCGCTGACCCTGGCCGTGGCCAAAGGCGCAGAATACCTCGAACTCCAGGTGACAATGACCGCCGACGGTGCCCTGATAGTTTTTGGCGACCCCACATTCACCCATCGCACCGATATTGCCGAGGTCTTCCCGGAGCGTCAGCGCGATGACGGTGACTATCATGTGGTCGATTTCGCCTTGGCTGAAGTACGCCAATTGCGTCTGCGCAACAGTCCACTTGCCACGGCAAAAACCGATCTCTCCCTGCCGATCGCCACCCTGGAAGAGACTCTGGCGCTCCTCAGCCACCTGGAAAACCGCGTCAACCGCCGGGTTGGCATGGTCATTGAAATCATCACTCCGGGCCTGCACCGCGCCGCCGGCAAGGATATCAGCACTGCTGTTCTTGAATGCCTGGTGCATTTCGGATACCACGACCCGGCGAGCCGCATTTTCCTGCAGAGTACCGACCCGGACGAACTGCAGCGCATCCATGAACAACTGATGCCCCAGTACAACCTTGACCTGCCGCTGATCCAACGGCTCGGGGGCGCCCCGCCGCTGACCGAGGCCGAACTGTCGATCTACCGCCCGAACGACTGGTTGCTCACCAACAGCGGCCTGCGGGTGCTTGCCAGCTATGCCTGGGGGCTCGTCGTCCCGAATGCCCGGCTCAACACGGAAGACCCGAATCAATCACTGGCCGACTATTTTGCCGAAGCAGGGAGGTACGGTCTGCAGCGGCTGGTTATCACTTCCGCCGTTGCATCAACTGAAGAACCTTTGGGTAACCGAGAAGTGGCGAGTCTTGCCGAGTTGGACACCATATTTGGCCGGCATCAGGCGGATGGCGTCTACACCAACTCTTACCTTGACGTACACCATTATCTGCAAAAACAGGAGGACGATGCCCGGCGTCAGCTTGACCTTCCGCCATTTTTCTCCGAACTAGAGCTGAAAAGGCCGGCACCACAAGACAATAATGAGCAAGGCCGAATCAGCCCGTTCCCTGGCCGGCAGGAAGAAAACCGGACCACCACCCGGCAGGATCTTGCCATACCACCAAGCAATGACTAACTTAGTCGGGCAGATCCATTGAACCACGAGATTACCCATATTGGAGACCGGCCATGAAGAGACTTTCCCTGCTGCTTGTTGCGGCATTGTTGCTTACCCTTACTTCCTGTGCCAGTGACCAGTACAGTAAAGGACAGCAGGGAGTTGGAATAGGCGCGGCAAGCGGCGCCCTGATCGGCCAGGCCATCGGCCGCAACACCGAAGCAACACTGATTGGCGCTGCCATCGGCACCGTGCTTGGCTACATAGTCGGCAATGAGATGGACAAGTTTGACCGAAGGGAGTTAAACCATGCCTACGAGTTTGGTCCATCTGGGCAGAGCACCGGCTGGGTGAACCCGGATACCGGCAGAGCCTATCAGGTTACCCCGCAACCGGCTTTCCGCAATCCCAGCCAACCGCAACAGTACTGCCGCGAGGCGGAGATCCTCGCCAACATTGATGGTCGAACCGAAAAAACCTATACCACTGCCTGCCGCAACAGCCAGGGTCAATGGGTGTTGCAGAATTAGGCGACAGATGCCCGAATAACTCCCCCGCCGGTTCTCTTCCGGCGGGAGAATGAACTGCTTTTCCTCTTCCCTTTCACCTTCACAGGTCGTTATATGGCAGATTCTGCCGGCAGCCGCGCTGCAACATTAGCAGCGCTTGCCCTGATTCTGGCCATGATGCTCTGGGCCAGCTCCTTTATTGCCCTGAAACTGGCGTTTCGGGTTTACGACCCGATGGTGGTAATCTTTGCCAGGATGCTGATCGCCAGTCTCTGCTTCCTGGTGGTCGCCCGCCGGGTAACCCGCCATGTGCAGTACCAGTCGGGTGACTACCGGCTCATTCTCTTTATGGCCTTCTGTGAGCCATGCCTCTATTTCCTTTTCGAGGCCAAAGCGGTGGTCAATACCACCGCGTCCCAGGCGGGAATGATCACCGCCATTCTCCCTATCCTGGTAATGGTTTCGGCCGCGCTCTTTCTCAAAGAACGTATCGGTATCAGAGCCTGGCTAGGCGCTTTCGCCGCTGTCTCCGGGGTTGTCTGGCTCTCCCTGGCGAGCAGCCCCAGTGAAGATGCCCCCAACCCACTCCTTGGCAACTTTCTCGAATTTCTGGCGATGGTTTGCGCCACCGGCTACACCATTGCCATGAAACAGCTCACCAGGCGCTACCCGCCTTTTTTCCTCACCGCCCTGCAGGCAATTATCGGCTCCCTGTTCTATTTTCCCATCCTTTTTTTCCCTTCCACCGTTCTTCCCGACCAGTTTCACCTGGTTCCCGGACTCGCTGTCCTCTACCTCGGGGCAGTCATTACTCTGGGGGCCTACGGCTTGTATAACTTCGGTCTCAAATATGTCGATGCCAGTCGAGCGGCGGCCTATGTCAACCTCATTCCCCTCTTTGCAGTTATTCTCGGCTGGATAATCCTTGGCGAAACCCTCAATGGACAGCAGTTCCTCGCGGCTGGAGTAATCATGGCCGGAGTGCTTTTAAGCCGAAGCAGCACACCGGCCTCAGCCTGATATCACGCGACAGGCTAAAAAAAGGGTATCTACTCTCCCCTTTGCCTATTCATTATTACCCTATTGTTCTCGAGCCCAAAAAAGGGAAAAGTATGAGAAAGTGACAACGACCTTGACTGCGCCAGGACACCCGTTGGCTAACGGGAAAGTATTGACCAGGAGGACTGCCATGAGTGTAAAAGATGCCTACGTAAAAAAGGTTCAGGCGAAGATGGAAGAGTGGCACGCCGAGATCGAAAGACTCAAGGCAAAAGCCGACAAGGCGGAAGCCGATACTCAGCTGGAGTACTACAAGCATGTGGGCAAACTGCGCTCATTGCATAACTCTGCCAGCGACAAACTGGCCCATTTGAAAGAGGCGGGAGATGAGGCCTGGGAAGATCTCAAACACGGCGTCGACAGTGCCTGGGAAGATCTCAGCAGGTCATTGAAATCCGCCGTGGACAAATTCAGGTAACACCAGAACGAGACAACAGGGCTATTGCCGACCAAGCGCCCGCAGGAAGAGTTCCTCAGCACGAAAAGAGCTGCGCACGAAAGGGCCGGAAGCGACCCCGGCAAACCCCATTTTCAAGGCCAGCTCACCAAGTTCAGCAAACTCTTCGGGGGGAACAAAGCGCTTTACCGGCAGATGCGCCCGGCTTGGCTGGAGATATTGCCCCATGGTGAGAATGGTGCAGCCGGCGGCCAGCAGATCCGCCCAGACCTGTTCCAGTTCGCCGAGTTCTTCACCCAGACCGAGCATCAAACCCGACTTGGTAGGGATCCCCGGGGCACGTTGCCGGGCCCGGTGAAGCAGCATCAGGGACCGGTGATAAACCGCTCCCGGCCGCACCAGAGGATAGAGTGAAGGCACCGTCTCCAGGTTGTGGTTAAGCACATCCGGGCCAGCCTCGAGAATAGTCGCCAAAGCTACGCTATCACCCTGGAGGTCGGGAATCAGCACTTCGATCCGGCCGGTCGGGTTACGCCGGCGGATCGCCCGGATTGTCGCGGCAAATAGCCCGGCGCCACCATCGGCAAGATCGTCCCGGGTCACTGAAGTAATCACCGCGTAACGCAGACCGAGCCGGGCAACCGCCACCGCCACCCTTTCCGGCTCACCGGGATCCGGAGGCGCTTCTGGACCATGTTCCACCGCACAGAACCGGCAGTTTCGGGTGCAACGCTCCCCGAGGATCATAAAGGTTGCCGTCCCTTCGCCGTAACAGGCAAACTGATTTGGGCAGGCCGCTTCACGACAGACGGTATTGAGCCCGTGGTCGGTGACCACCCGCCGAACCACTTCATATTCAGGTCCGCTGGGCAACCGTTGCCTGAGCCAGGCCGGTTTAGTGCTCCGGGGTGGTTTCGTCGATGAGTGCATCGCCATACTCCTTCGGCATACGAATAAAGGCCCGGTCAAAAATTGCCGGAAGATGGTCCTCAAGTCCGGCCTTTACTGAGGCCATTTCCAGATCCCTCCCGGTTTCCCGGCAGAGGCTGGTCATCTTCACTCCGGCAAGACCACAGGGGTTGACC
>JAZBOD010000306.1:0-5869 GCA_036350955.1 Desulforhopalus sp.
AAAGTCCCGCCGTGGCGGACAAGGTGGTCCCGCGGGCGAAGGCGCACAACTTCTCGGGGCAGTCACTCCCGGGGCGTTCCTGATCGTCCTTGATGCAACTGGACAGCAGTTTTCCTCAAGAGCATTTGCCGAAAAGATTTCCCAGCTTGAACAGCGGGGAATCCGTCAGCTCAGTTATCTGATTGGCGGGCCTGAGGGGCACAGCCAGGAAGTACTGGCCCAGGCGGATCTGCTGCTCTCCCTTTCGGCAATGACATTTCCCCATGACCTGGCCCGCCTGCTTCTTGCCGAACAGCTCTACCGGGCATATACCATCAAGGCTGGCGAACAGTATCATAAATGAGCCATTTGCCAAACAATCTTTTCGCCCAAACTCTGAGTTATGCCCATAATTTTATCCTTGGAATATCAGTTATATGCCTGTGGTAAAATTTTTTCGCATGCCTTGATTTTGAACGAAAATATTCGTTTTGCAAAAGGCTCAAATGGCTGACCAGTTCTGCCCTGCACCGGTTAAATAGACGTCAAAGCGGATTTTTTTCGAGTCGGTTGCATAACTTGGCGACAGGCCGGACAGTGGCGGAGCCCTTCGGGGACGTTTGACCACCACCCTCTCGGTGGCAACAGCCAGCCCTGCCTCGAGCAAGGCACTGCTGTCGTGATCATCGCCGACCAGATCACGAAGAGTACGCAGTGCCAGACTGTTGAGGGCTGAACCCTGGCGCACCGGGTACATCGGGTCAAGGTAAACGACCTGATAGCTGTGTTGAGCACTTCGTAAACAGGCTGTTGCCTCGGCATGGATCAGCCGCACTCTCGCACTGACCTCAGCGGCAGTTGCCGTGGCGTTTGCAGCACGGAGCAGACCGTCGGCAAGGAGGGCGTGGAGGAGAGGGGAGCGTTCGCACATGGTTACCTGGCAACCGAGGCTTGCGGCCACCCAGGCGTCAGCACCCAATCCCGCCGTGCCGTCGAAAACCGTCGGCCGATGTCCCCGCTTTATCCCGAGGGCCCGGGCGAGTGGTTGTTTCACCGTACAGTGATGGGCATGGCGAAAGCCGTTTTTTCCCGAGACAAAATCAACCCAAAGTCGGCTGGTGATCCGGCCGTTGGCGCACTGGAGCAAGTGAAGGCCGTCTGGACTGCAGTCAAGCCGCCACTGTCGCTCTGGGCCAAGAGGAGATTGTTCAACAGGCAGGCCCAATTTTGTTGCGAGATCAACAGCTTTTTGTAGAATAGTCGGGGAATCTGTTGTAGATGAAACAGCTATAGAGTTGACTGGAGAGATCATTTTCTGGTCGCTTAAGGCGCAAAGCAGGAGATGAATGGCCGGCTCATGGTACCCGAATGGCCCTGATTTAACCAGACGTAAATTTTATGAATACTGCCAAACCCGAAGTGATTGCCATCATTCCTGCCCGCTTTGCCTCAAATCGGTTCCCGGGAAAACCGCTGGCTTCCATTCAAGGAAAACCGATGATTCAGCACGTCGTCGAGCGCTCCTGGAAGGCATCGATACTGTCGCGGGTGGTCGTCGCAACCGATGATCAGCGTATTGCTGAGTGTGTTACCGGCTTCGGCGGCGAGGTGGTCATGACCCGTCCAGATCACCTCTCCGGATCAGACCGCCTGGCCGAGGCGGCGAGAGTGCTGGCGGTCTGCGAAAGCGCGATTATTGTCAACATCCAGGGGGATCAGCCACTTTTCCCACCCGAGGTAGTGGGGGAGGTCGTTCACCCTCTGCTCGACGATCCGAGCCTGCCGATGTCTACCTTGATCTATAAAATCGTCCGTCACCAAGAGATAGACGATCCCAACCATGTGAAAACAGTTTTTGATAAGAATTTTCATGCTCTCTACTTTTCCAGAGCATCGATACCGTTCCAGCGCAACCCGGACGAGTTACATCGACCAACCTACTACAAACACCTCGGCTTTTATGCCTACCGGCAGGATTTTCTCCAGACTTTTGTCGGCCTTCCCGAAGGGGAATGGGAGCGTTTTGAAAAACTTGAGCAACTCCGGGCGCTGGAATATGGCTACCGGATACGGGTGGCCATAACAGCCTATGACTCCATTGAGGTGGATACCCCTGATGATCTTGATCGGGTCGAGGAATATCTGGAAAAGGACCGGAGCAGATAATTCCTGCCCTGCAGGATGCCGACAGTTGGTGGGGGGATGGTGGCATTTCGCCACTCCCCATGACCGTGAGGATGCTGGTGATACCCGAAAAAATTAAGGAAATTAACAACATCAAGCTCTCTCCTCTCGACCTTCTTCCCCAGACTGAATTGCGGGAAAAGATCGTTGCCCTGATTCTGCAAGGTGTCCCAGAAAACGCCCATCCATCAGCCCGCGCCCATCTGCATGATCTGCGCCGCAAACTGCTTGAACCGCACCTTGACGGCGTTGAGGTGGTGGTCTTTGGCGGCGGGACCGGGCTTTCCAATATTATCGGCGGCGACTCCCGTCTGGCCAGTTGGACGAGTAATCCTTTCTCCGGACTGAAAGAGATTTTTCCGCAAACCCGGTCGATTGTCTGCATTACCGACAACGGGGGTTCTACCGGTGAACTGTTGAAGGACCTGCCGCTCATGGCTATCGGCGACATGCGGCATGTTCTGCTCTCGTCAACCCAACGGGCCAACCTACAAAAAAAATACAATTTAACCGGCGAGGAGGCCAAAGGTGTTGCCACCCACCTGGCAGCAATCTTCAACTGGCGCTATAACGGTCCACTCACCCGTAGCGACCTTGACCAGGGCGGAATATTTGAAAAGATCCGGCTTTTGCCCAACAGTCTGCAGAATTATCTGCGTTTCCTCATTGACTATCTTTTTTCCGACCGCAGACTGAGCGAAACCCTCCAGCGCCCCCACTGCTTTGGCAACCTTCTCACCGTTGCCGCAATCTATCGTGAAACCGAGGCAGAAGACGACAACTTCACCCTGATGGCCAACCCTGAGCGGCTCCATGAAGCGGTCCAGAAAGGAATGCACACTCTTGGCCTGGTACTCGGTGCCGGTAATCGTGCCGTGCGGCCCTGCACCTCAACCCCGGCACAACTGCGGATTCGCTATACCAACGGGGTGGAGATCGTCGGCGAGCATAAACTGAGTCGGGCCAACCGGGGTTTTCCGGTGGAGAGCGTCTCCGTCGACTATTTTGCTGAGGTGCAGGTGAACTCCAGGATGCTCACCGATATCGCCCGGGCCGATATCGTGATTTTTGCGCCAGGGAGTCTCTACTCCTCAATTATCCCGGTCTTTCAAGTTCCCGGTCTTGCCGAAGCGGTGCGCAATAATCAGCATGCTCTGAAAGTTCTCGTCTCAAATCTCTGGGTACAGAGCGGCGAGACCGATCTCAGTATCATCGACCCGGAGAGAAAATTTCACGTCTCCGATATGATTCGGGCCTATGAAAAAAATATCCCCGGAGGGACAAAGGGGTTGTTCAACGAGGTAATCTGCATCTCCCTCCAGGATATACCCGCATCAGTCCTGCAACGCTATGCGGTGGAGGGGAAAATTCCCATTTACCTCGACCGGCAGGTGCTCAGCAAAGAGGGATATCTGCCCATCGAATGCGGGATATACTCCCGGATGGCACTTGCCGAACGTGGGGTTATTCAGCATGACCCGGACACCCTTGCCGCAGCGATCCAGGCACTTTATGCCGCAAGAAACTGCTTTACTCCCGATGTTCGTCCTGAATCGAAGAGCCGTTCTTTTCCAGTGAGCAGATCTCAGGGGAAGCGTTCACCGCTTCTGCCCTGCCAGCGCTATCTTGAACTGAGGCGAAAGATCAAAAAATTACGTATTGCTGCTGGCCGGGAGGAGGACGCAGCGGAAACCGAGAACCTTCGGGAACGTCTGAAAAAAATCCTCTGGGACCACCCTCTGATTCCCCTTGACCACCTTGACTTCTGCCGTGGAGTCCATCTGGTTGACCGGGAGCACTGGCACCGTGATCAGCAGTGGGATAATGTTTTCTCCTTCTACGATCCAGAAGACGGGTTGATCAAAATCAGAAGCGATCAACTGGAGAGTGATAAACGGCTTGAAGTGGCGTTTCTTATCGCCCTTGGCGAATCGCTGCTTGGCAATTATGCCGCCAGGAAGGTGATGGAGCAGGTCGATCTCAATGGCCTTGACGCCGGGAGAGTTTACCAGCTCCACATCCGCCAGGAAAACCAGCGGATCTGTTTCTTCAACCAGGACCAGCTGCGCCGCTTTCTTCTCCTGGCCCGGATGGCCGATACTGTCCGGGATACTCATTTTATCCGGCTGATAAACAAGGGGGAAGGGTTTACGCCGCCAGGTTTGCTGATGGGCCTGATGTACGCCTGGTATCTTGACAATCGTTTTGCAACGCATATCGAATACAAAATGTCGGTAATGCGGATAAACCAGACTGATCTGATTCCCGAACAGTTAAAAATGGTGGAAAGGCGCCGAAAGATGGTCGATTTTTTTCGAGAAGTGGTTTTCTGCGCTCAACCAAAAACCAACACCACGTAATGCTATGAAAATTCTTGTCGTCGATGATGACCAGCCGATCCGCGAACTTTTCCGAAGCTGGCTGGAAAAAGCCGGCTTTGAGGTCTATGAGGCCGAAAATGGCCGAAAAGGGGCTCAGCTTCGTCGCACGCAGTTCATCGACCTGATGATTTGCGACCTGATCATGCCGGTTCAGGAAGGAATAGAGACGATCGGCCAGTTCCGCGAGGAATTTCCCGAAACCGGGATTATCGCTATTTCCGGAGGGGGAAAAATCGGTCCTGATTCCTACTTGACGGTGGCCGAACATCTTGGGGCCTGGCGGGTGTTTGCCAAACCGGTAAACATGCCCCGCCTGCTCGCTGCGATTAACGAGTGGCGTGAGTTGTATGCAAAATAATTCCTCGCCTGAACCTGCTGCGTTTCCGGTATCGCTGGTTTTTATAAAATAATCCCTTTGCCCAGCCTGCCTGGCCTTACCTCCAACTGCGGCGCGTACACCAGCAACTCATTGTCGGGTGCGCACCGCGAACCAGCCAGTAAGCCCAGGCTGGCCTGTCAACGCCTTGGCCATCTTCCGCTAAACATCAGAACAATCCCGGCGATAAAGAGTGGCAGCCCAAGCAGGACCTGGTTGCTGCCGAGCAGAAGGAGAGCGGCAAGACACATTACCGCCCCAAAGAGTGATTTTTTCATAGTATTCGTCAGATTCTGGCCTGAATTGATCGCCACAGCTCATTCAGTTTGGCTGGACTGACCTGTTCGGCAGTTTTTATTTCTGGAGCAAACAAGGAAATCCTGAATTCGTTGATAAGTTGTCGATATCGTACTATCAACCCGCTCATCTCTTCGGAATGGTTTGCCGGCGGATTGGCCAATTTTTTCAGATTTTCCAGATGCCCGGAGATCTGCAGAGACTTTTTCCGATCTTTTCCTGGATCTGCATGGAAACGGTCA
The DNA here is from genome assembly GCA_036350955.1 of Desulforhopalus sp. Classification (GTDB taxonomy): domain Bacteria; phylum Desulfobacterota; class Desulfobulbia; order Desulfobulbales; family Desulfocapsaceae; genus Desulforhopalus_A. The sequence goes on from JAZBOD010000306.1 coordinate 5,460, forward strand.
AGCCGGATCCGCAGCCCCTGAAGCTGTCGGTCAATGTCGGTAAAGGGCAGGGGCGAGCCGGAGAAGAGGGTCTCGACCGGAAAAACCGCTTGAAGGTGTTCGTTAAAGATCTCTGCGTTTTGCAGATCCCCAGCAGGACGGCCTGGACCGGGGCCGCAAACCCTGCCGAGTAATTCAGCGACGTCCCGCCTTTTCCGCAGTAAAGCCAGCAATTGATCAGAGAGTTGACGTCCGAGTCGATATAACCCACCCCCCGCCTGTACCCGGGAGAGCGTTGCCTGGAAAATCTGCTGATCAACAATTTCCCCGGACAGCGGGGAAAAAAGGGTAGATAGTACAGCCCGCCTGAGGGATTCAACCATCTCCTGGCGACTGGTCAGGGTTTTTTCCAGCCAGAGGGTGGCAGGCCC
>JAZBOD010000307.1:0-3131 GCA_036350955.1 Desulforhopalus sp.
ACATTTCAACTCTGGATCGAACCGCTGCAATTTCTCCGTATGCAAAACGAACGGCTCTACCTTGCCAGCCCCGATCGCTTCTTCAGCGCCTATATCAAACAGAACTACCTCCCGCTCATCGCCGAGAAGCTGAAAGAAAGCGGCATGCCCGAAGTGCGGGTGGTCTTCTGTGAAGATAATCTGGTTCCGGCGGGAGAGCAAGCGATTGGCAAACCTGCCGCCAAAGCCCAGTTGCGCCTGCCACTCATCCCGGAAAATAATTCCAGGCACCGCTCACTCCATCCACGTTACACCTTTGACGAATTTATGGTCGGGGAGAGCAATATCCTCGCTGAATCCGCCTGTCGATCGATGGTCAATGGCGATGGCCTGGTTGGCCCCTGCCTCTATATCAACAGCGATACCGGGCTGGGCAAAAGCCATCTCACCCACGCAGTTGCCCACCAGATCTTTGCCGATTCGCCGATGACCAGGCTGCATTACCTGACGGCCAAACAGTTCGCGGCAGAAATGATCACCGGGATTCAGAGCAGAAATATGGAGGATTTTAAAAGAAAGTATCAGGAACAGTGTGATGTTCTCCTCGTCGAGGATGTGCACTCCCTGACCGGGAAGAAAAAGACCCAGGAAGAACTCAACGAGGTCCTCGACTGTCTGATCAAGACCGGTAAGCGAGTCATTTTGACTGCCAATACCCCCCCGCGCAGTCTGGTAGGTATCGATGATGAATTCCGCTCCCGGATGACTTCCGGCCTGGTGACCACCATCAAGGCTCCGGATGTGCTGACCAGAACCCGGATCGTCCAGAAAAAAGCCGCCCAGCAGCAACTCTTTCTCGACGAAGAGCCGGTGGCTTACCTGGCAAACTATATCCGTGGTGACGTCAGGCGGATCGAGTCGGCGCTGATCGCCATCAGGGCCAGGGCCAGTCTGACCGGCGGTCAGGTCGATATGGATCTGGTCCGGGAAGTGGTGGCATCGGTGGTAGGTGTCAACCAGACCTTGACCGCGGCGATGGTCTGTGAACTGGTCGGTGGCCAGTTCAAGGTGACTGTCCAGGAACTTCGCTCAAAATCGAGAAAGAAGGAGGTCGCGTTTCCCCGGCAGGTCGCCATGTATCTGGCGCGGAAGTATACCGAACAGTCACTTACCGATATCGGTAAGGCCTTCAATCGTGATCACTCGACGGTTCTCCACTCGATAAAAGTGGTTACCGACCGCCAGCTGCGGGACACTTCGGTCAGTGCCCAGCTGGAAATTCTCAGTAACAAAATCAAGCAGCTTTAGTCAGCGAAAGTCGGCTTAAGCCAGCAAGCCAAGGGTGGTGACTCCCCCCACGACTGCGGGGATTGCTCCCTTGAGACAGCTTGATTTCTTGCAAAAAGTACCTTACCAAGCTGTACGGTCTTAAAAATAGACACCTTTCAGTTCTGCTCCCTTTCCCTGTGGGCGTCCCGAACTGATCAGCCTCTCTGCCACCTGAACGGCGTGCTTGATCATGTCGTTGATGCCGATCCCGTCCCAACCGAAGCCACAGATTTCCAGGCCGGGATGGGCGGCAAGAAAACTGTCCCGCCACTTAAGGAGCCCCGGATAGCCCTGCTCCAGTTGCGGAATGCCGCCTTTGGGGCGAAGGACCTGGGTATAGACCGGGTCTTTGGTGATACGCAGGATTTCTCGAACATCGGCAAAGGCTTTGGCGGCAAGGGTGGCGTCGTCGAGTTCGAGCCGTTCCGGATGGCGGCGGCCGCCGACCAGGGTTTCGATGAGGATATGGCCTTGGGGTGCCCTTCCGGGGAACATGTTCGAGGAGAACAGCGTGCCCAGGGCAAACCGGCCTTCCTGTTCCGGGGTGAGAAAACCAAAGCCTGGCGGAAGCTTGACCTCACTGGTAAACCCGAAGACGACGGTACCAATCCAGGTTTGAGGAATGCTTTGCCGAGGCAGCTCCGGGGAGAGCGGGGCGAGAAGCTTCAGGCAGATGTTGATCGGCAGGGCCAGGGCGACCCGTTGTGCGGTAAAGCTCCCGGCGGATGTCTCGACCCGCCAGCCCCTGCCGTCTTGCCGTAGTGCGCTTACCCTGGTGTTTAGCTGCAGATCACGGCCGGCTTCGAGCCCCTCCGCCAGCCTTTGGGTCAACCGTTGCATTCCTTGCGGAAAGCTGGTCATCGCCGGCATTTTCAAGGGCTCACCTTGGCTCTTGCCCTTTTGCCGGAAGCGGGCGATCAGCCCGCGGAGTACCGAGCCGTATTGCTTTTCCAGCGCCCGGACCCCGGGCATCACGGCATCGATACTCAGCCGATCGAAGTCACCGGCATAGGTCCCGGTGTAGACCGCATCAAGGTAGGGCAACAGCGCCGGGCCGAAACGGTGGCTGATCCATTTCGCCACGGTTGGTTCGCCAGCGATGGGGGGCTGCCAGAGTTCGGCTGCCACCCGGAGTTTGGCCGACCAGGGAATCAGCGGTGCGGTGAGGATTTTCCAGGGGGTCTGAGGGATCAGATTGAGACGGCGATGGAGATAGACATAGCGGACAAAGTCGATCAGTGGCGCCTTGATACACTCCCGGTCGAGCGTAGTTTCGCTGAGTATTTCCCGGCTTTCCGGGCAGTTATCAAGAAATCCGTGTGGGCCTATCTCGGCGATAAAACCATTTTGATGGGAGCTGCGGATCACCCCGCCGGGCTGTTTTGCCTGGTCGAGGAGCAGCAGCCGGTGCTCTGGATTGTCCTGGCGGAGCCTGTGGGCGATGGTCAGGCCGGAGAGGCCGCCGCCGAGGATTATCGTCTGGTAGTCTTGGCTCATGGTAGGGAGATATCCAGTTCGGCTTCATTGACGGTGATGGTAACCCAGCCGCCGGCACTGAGCATTCCCGGGTTGACCACCACGGTATCGGCGATGGTGTCTTGCCCCTGGGCCTCGTGAATATGGCCGGTGACGCACAATGCCGGGCGATACTGTTCAATGAGCGTCCGGATGGCGGTGGAGCCGACGTGCGCACCGCTGCTTAACCGGTCCACCAGGGTGCCGTAGGGCGGGGTGTGGGAGATAAAGATGGTCGGAATTTTCCGGCCATGTAATGGTTCAGCCAGCGCAGTGAACTCAAGACCCTGGTGAAAAGCCTGCTCGGC
>JAZBOD010000308.1:0-13062 GCA_036350955.1 Desulforhopalus sp.
CCGACATTGCTGTCGATCTCGACGCTAAATGGGACATAAAATGTCCAGCCGGTATCGGGGAAACCGTCACCGGCAAAAAGGGCAAATATGGCAAACAGCCCGCCGATCATGAACAGATACCAACTGAACAGATTCAGCCTGGGAAAGAAAACATCGTCGGTTCCCAACTGGATCGGCAGGAAAAAATTTCCAAAAATCGCTGGGATGGCTGGAATGACAAAAAGGAAGATCATGATCACCCCGTGGAGGGTGAACATCGAGTTGTACAGTTCCGGGTCCATGATGGTCCGCCCCTGACTCATCAACTCAGTCCGCAGAAGCAGACCGAGAACCATGGCCAGGCAAAACCAGAAGAGCACCGCACCAAGGTACATCAGTCCAAGCCGCTTGTGGTCGTGGGTCAGCAGCCAGGCTTTCATGCCGGTGAGGCCAGGAGGGGCGGGAGTATGATAAAAGGAGAGAGGCGCAGTCATAGGGCTATCCTGTCAGAGGTACCGGAGATTCAGGGCCGTTGCCGATTCTCCGGCCTTTTCCGTTTGAAATACAAAAAAACAAAGGCCAGCCCGACGGCAAAGACCAGCAGGACACCGACCTTGACCGACTGAAACAGCGACTGGTCACGACGCGGGTCATAATTGAAGCAGAAATCAAGAAACCGCTTGACCGACAGGGAAGGTGTGCCGCTTGCCGCGTCTGCTAATCCCATATCTATATCCCCGGCGAGAAAGGAGCCGTATATATAGCGGATGATCTTCCCGTCAGCAGCAATGGTCATCAGGGCGGCCGGGTGAATAAAGGTTTCGTCGTCGATTTTTTTGAACCGGAAACCAACGGCATCGGTGGCGGTTTTGATCGCTTCGCCGGTGCCGGTAAGAAAGTGCCACTCGTGTTCTGGAAAACCGGGGTCAAGTATTTTGGTGTAGTTCCTCTTTGCCCTGGCGGCATCCTCCGATCCTTCGGCTTCGTTAAAACTCAGGGCAATCACCCGATAATCGCGACCAGCCTGAAAGCTCAGGTTATTGAGGGCAATTGCCAGATTTGCCAGGTTTTTGCTACAAATATTCGGGCAGTAGAAGTAGATCGGCAGAAAGATAGTCGGCCGGTCGATAATCGTCGCAAGCGATACCGACCGACCCTGTTCGTCGACAAAAACCAGATCAAGGGGTAAAAATTCACCGGTCCGTTCTTCTATCCACTGGGCCGGCGCCTCGGTTGCAACATCGCCAAGGACCATTTTCGACTGCTCAAGCAGCCCTGGGCGAGCATTATCCGCCAGAAGAAGGTTTCCTCCCCCGCTGTTGAGCAGAAGAAGCAACGCCAGGGTTTTCAGCAAGGTCTTCACCCTTGCCTCCCTGAGAAGTGCACTTCCACTCCAACCCCTTACTTGACTGCACCTGTGGCCAGATTAACCACCAGCGAAGTCCGGTATTTATGCTTGCTGCGAAAACTGTCACGACCAGCGCCGTAGGCCAGGTGAACGACAGTATCACCATCGATCTGGATCGGCCGGTCATAAGCATCCCCGGAATCAAGGGGCATGGTAAATTCAATGGTGGTTACCCCGCCCTCCTCACTGCCGCCGACCAGACCAACATTACTGGCTCCGCCCAGTTTTTCATCGGTGTCATGGGCGTTGTCCCGCGTACCAAATTCATCGGAAATTTCAGCTTTGCCATTTTTGACATAGCCAAGCACGTAATTGGCATCCTTCATTTTGTTACTTGGGTTGAAACCAATCCCCACCCAGCCATCGGTTTTGGCGGAAATTTTCACCGCCAGTTCCTCACCGGCAACCGACCAGGAGAAACTGATATCTTTGTCCTGCACTTCATGCTGATAATCAACCGCCAAGAGTTGTCCGGCACTGCCGGTTAAGGCAAGACCAAATACCACAGCGGCAAAGTGAAACCTTCTGCTCTTCATAGTATCCTCTCCATCATGAGTTGACCTGTTCAAGCAAGACTTGGGGCGTAGCTCTCCCCGCCTGTCCAGCCTACCAGGCACATAAACTGTAGACTAAAAAACCTCTTTGTTGGAAGTGTTCACTGTAGCACACTCCACCTGGCATGAAAAGAGTCTTCAGCCTCATTTTGCGGTCATCGCGGTGATTGATCCCCCCGCCAAGCCAGACAATATTAAACAATATTGCCGGTTGGGGCGTGCCATCCTGTTCGCTTTACCAGCTCAACAATAAGAATCACTCTCATCATTTCCAGGAAAATATTTACAGCAGAGGTGATCCGTGGTTATATGGATGGGTTTGGCACATCTACCCATCGTGTGGCGACCAACGGCCAGAGAACTTTGACAGCCAGGATGATCGCCCATTTTTGAAGAAACCAGCTAACAAGGAGAGGAGCAATGGCCCAAAAACTTGCAGTATACAAATGTAATCTCTGCGGCAACATCGTCGAAGTCCTTACCGCCGGTGGCGCGGAATTGATGTGCTGTGGCCAGGAGATGGTCATGCAGACAGAGAACACCACCGACGCCGCAGTAGAAAAACACGTCCCGGTAATCGAGAAAAAAGACGGAGGCTGGCAGGTTACCGTTGGTTCCGTAGACCATCCGATGACCGATGCCCACTGGATCGAATGGATTGAGCTCAGTGCCGGAAACGCCGTCTACCGCCAGTTCCTCAACCCCGGCGATAAGCCCACGGCATTTTTTGTTTTGGCCGCAGACTCGGTAAGTGCCAGGGCCTACTGCAATCTGCATGGTCTGTGGAAAGCATAAAGTCCAAACGGCTCCTGCCTGAAAAATGGGCAGGAGCCACCCCCTGCCCTGCCCGCTCCTGCCCCTTATTCCCGCGCACCCCACAATTTTTATATGAAAAGAGCCTTGCCCAGCTGTGCCCAGACGACCTGGGCTTGCCGGAAGCTGCGGCGCTTCGGTCGACTCGCCAGCTCATTGTAGGGTGCGCACCGCGCACCAACCAGCATGGCGCCACAAGGCCGTAAAATGGTGGGTATAACGCACCCTACGGCAACCGGAGAGACCGGCAGACTGGCAAAAACAATGCAACCACCTTCGGCAAAAACATCCATAAACCCAGCAAAGGAGCAGGCAATGAATCCGGAACCGCTGCGCAAGGAAAAGGACAGTATGGGGGAAGTTTTTGTCCCGGCGGAGGCCCTCTATGGTGCACAGACCCAGCGGGCGATAGATAATTTCACTATCGCCGCCCGTCCTCTCCCCTGGTCCTTTATCCGGTCGATCCTGTTGATCAAGGCGGCGGCAGCGGCGACCAATTATCAGCTCGGCCTGCTCAGTGAAGAGGCTGCCAGGGCGATTGACCAGGGTGTTGCCGAACTGCTCAAAAACCAACCCTGCGAACAATTTCCGGTGTCCGTCTATCAGACCGGATCGGGTACCAGCACCAATATGAACGTCAACGAAGTGATTGCCGGCATCGCCAGAAAAGCGGGGAGAGAACTGTCGGCCAATGACCAGGTCAACCTCGGTCAGAGCAGCAACGACGTCATTCCCAGTGCAATCCATCTGGCCACGGCCCAGGCGACGGTGTCCGACCTCCTCCCGGCCCTGAAAACCCTGGCAACGACTGTTCGCACCTTCGGAAAAGATCACCGGGAGGTGATCAAAACCGGCAGAACCCATCTGATGGATGCCCTGCCCATTCGCCTGGAAGCCGAATGCGAGGCCTGGGCCTGTCAAATCGATGAGAGTGTTGAACGGCTGGAAGGCTCTCTGCCACGGCTGCAGCGTCTTCCCCTGGGGGGTACCGCTGTCGGCAGCGGGGTAAACTGCCATCCTCAGTTTCCGGCCCTGGCAATTGCCAGGTTGGAGGCGATGACCGGCCTGCAGCTCACTCAAGCCCCATCGGCCTATAAAGGCCTGGCTACCCTTGATACCCTGGTGGAGTTCTCCGGACATCTGAAGAGTTGTGCCGTCGCCCTGCAGAAAATCGCCAATGACCTGCGCTGGATGAACTCCGGCCCTCTTGCCGGCCTGGCGGAAATCCGTCTGCCGGCATTGCAACCGGGGTCAAGCATTATGCCGGCCAAAGTCAATCCGGTTATCCCCGAAGCGGTCTGCATGGCCTGCGCCCAGATAATTGGCAACGATACCACAGTTTCCCTGGCCGCTCTGGGAGGGAATTTTCAACTCAACACCATGCTGCCTCTTGCGGCGGTTACGCTTCTCGAATCCATTGGCCTGCTCACCGGCTGTGCCGTCAGCCTGGTGGAAAAGGTGTTCAGCGGGATGACCGTTAACCGTGAGGTGTGCGAGCAGGCCCTCTCCCGCAACCCTATTCTGGTTACTGCCCTCAACCCGTTGATCGGTTATCTGAAAGCGGCAGAGATTGCCAAAATTGCCCAGAAAGAAGGCCGAACCGTTCTCGAGGTGGCGATCGAGCATACCCAGATTGACCGAGAGACTCTGATCACCCTGCTCGACCCGAAGAATCTCGCCGATGGTGGTGATCGGCCGTAAACCTGGCCGAGGCACCAATCTTAGCGGGAGCCCCGGCGAATCCGACGGAGAAAAAGCGCAGTGAGCTGGCCGAGGTAGGCAAGGGCGACTGTCGAACTCATCTTTGACACACCAAAATCGCGATCTCTAAAACCGATCGGTAATTCTGCCACCCGAACGGTGCTGCCGTATTCGGCCAGAAGGGCAAGAGCAATTTTAAAACCGGGAACTGCAACCGGCAATTCGCTGAGCAATTGACGACGAACCGCGAAAAATCCGGCTAAGGGGTCACAAACATCGCAGAAGAACCGCGCCGGCAGGGTGGCAATCCGTGAAGAGAGCCTTCGGGTCCAGGGCCAGTCCGGGGTAGAGCCGCCAGCGACATATCGGCTGCCAAGCATCATATCGTACTCACCAGCCAGAATCGGCTTGATGAGAAGGGGAATAACTTCCGGTGGATGGCTGAGATCGGCATCGAGTACCAGGACGATATCGCTGTTCACCGAACGGGATGCGGCCAGCACTGCCCCGGCAAGACCGAAGTTTTTTTCCAGGCGAAGCAGACTGACCGGCCCCTTCTCCCGCCAGTTTTCAACTCGGGCACAGGTCTCGTCACTGGACGCCGAATCTACAAATACAATATCAAAGTCAATCCCGCCGACCCGGCGGACCTCAAGAATCCTTTCCAGCAGAAGGTCGATGTTTTCCGCTTCGTTCAAGGTGGGGATGATTACAGAAACCGTGGCCATTTCGACTTCCTTCGCCGGCATCACGGCGCGGATTCAGGAGTGCAGTTAGCGTAAAGGGGGCAGAACAGTATACCTCAGATAAACCAGCACCTGTCACTTATCTGGTACCAGACTGCTTTCAAGAAAGCAAGATCAGCTCACCTCCGTCCTGTTTGCCGTGGGCTCCTGGCATGTACCAAATCCGCCAACACGCCAGAACAATATTCTCTAGAATATTGTTCTTGCTATCACTCTAAAAAGAGAATATATTCCGGAAAACTTGTGGAGGTTAGAGATGCTTGACACAATCAGCCTGGAAATTCTCAAAATCCTCCAGGACAAAGCACGCATCCCCAATGTCGAAGTGTCCAGACAGGTCGGCCTCGCGCCATCTGCCGTTCTTGAGCGAATCCGCAAACTGGAAAAACAGGGGATTATCGACGGATATGAGGTTCGACTCAACCCAGAACACTTCCAACGGGCCCAGGTCGCTTTCATCTACGTGCAGACTGCGGCTGCCGAAAATGAAGCAGTGGGCCGTCGGCTCTGTCGCCTGCCCGATGTTCAGGAGGTCCATTTCGTCTCCGGCCGCGATTGCTATCTCGTCAAAGTGCGGGTTGGGGACACCGCGGCCCTCGGTCGCCTCCTCCAGGAGGAGATCACCACTATCCCCGGAGTAGTCTCCACCACCACGGAAACCGTCCTGGCAACGAGTAAAGAGACTGCCAGATTCCCTCTCCCCGAAAACCTTTGAAGGAAATTGATCGATGCCAATGTCCACAGGATTCAAACAACGCCTTTTCCATCTCCTTCCGGAAATTGTCGACCACTTCGGCACACCGTTCCATATTTACGATGAAACCGGTATCCGGGAAACCGGCGAACAACTCAAAAAGGCCTTCAGCGGGGTTGATCGATTCCGTGAATATTATGCGGTAAAGGCCCTCCCTAATCCGCGGATTCTCCAGCTGATGCAGGAGATGGGTTTCGGCTTTGACTGCAGTTCTATCGCTGAACTTCGCCTCTGCCGGGGTATAGGTGCCGACGGTGAGGATCTGATGTACACCTCAAACAACACCAGTGCCGCTGAATTCGCAGAGGCCGGCAATCACCGCGGCTCGATCCTCAACCTCGACGATATCAGCCTGCTGGCTAAACTGCCGGCCATCCCGGAACTGCTCTCGTTCAGGTATAACCCCGGTTCAAGACGAACCGGCAATGCCATCATCGGTAACCCTGCCGAAGCAAAATACGGGGTCAGCCATGAACAGATCGGTGACGCCTATCGGCAGGCCAAGGCGATGGGGGTCAGGCGTTTTGGTATCCATACCATGCTGGCTTCCAACGAACTCGACTACAGCTACATGGTACAGACCACCAGAATGCTGCTGGAGTTGATCGATCAGATCAGCGTTGAACTCGATATCCGCTTTGAATTTATCAATATCGGCGGCGGACTTGGCACACCTTACCAGCCGGGGGTCAGCAGCCTCAATCTCCCGGCGATGGGCCAGGAGATCACCGGCATGTTTCAGGCGTTCGCCTCCCGCACCGGGTATCAGCCGGCACTCTATATGGAAAGTGGACGCTATATGACCGGCCCGCATGGGGTCCTGGTCACCACCGCCATCAACCGTAAAGAGATCTATCGCACCTACATCGGCGTTGATGCTTCGATGAGTTCCCTGATGCGCCCCGGAATGTACGGTGCCTACCACCATATTGAAGTTCTCGGCAAACCGACAACGACCGGAGGCGAAGTGGTCGACGTGGTCGGCTCTCTCTGTGAAAACAACGATAAATTTGCCGTTCAGCGCCTCCTGCCGTCGATCAGTAATGGGGATCTGTTGATCATCCAGGATACCGGGGCCCACGGAATTGCCATGGGCTTCAACTACAACGGCAGCCTCCGCCCCAAGGAACTTCTGTTGACCGGCACCGGCGAGGTGGAACTGATTCGCCGTGCCGAACGGGTGAGCGACTATTTTGCCACCCTTGATTTTGCGCCGGATCGTCTGGCATTTCTTTGAACAAAGAGGCGACAATGAACTTTGCCGGCCAATACCCCATCCTGCCTGAAAAACTTGTCAGGTGATCGGCACCGAATGAAGATCGATATCGACAGATTTCTCGCCGTGGTGGCCGAAGCAGTCCGTGACAAGGCGGTGCCGGTGGTTGACCTGATCGCCGTTCAGAGTGGCGACCCGTTCAAGGTACTGGTGGCGACGATCCTCTCAGCACGGACCCGGGATGAGGTGACAGCCCAGGCTGCAGCCCGGCTCTTTCGGCAGGCGCCAGATCTTCCCGGTCTTGCCGCCCTCAGTGAAGAACAGATTGCCGTCCTGATCTACCCTGTTGGCTTTTTTCGGACCAAAGCCCGCCACCTTCACCGCCTGCCAGGGGAGATGGCACGTTTTCAGGGCCGGGTTCCACAGACCATCGAGGAACTGACTACCCTGCCCGGGGTTGGCCGCAAAACCGCCAACCTGGTGAGAGCCGTAGCCTTTGAGCAACCGGCAATCTGTGTTGATACCCATGTCCACCGGATTATGAATATCTGGGGTTATGTCTCAACCAAAACCCCACTGCAGACCGAAATGGTGTTGCGCAATCAACTTCCTGCAGAACACTGGCGGCGGGTCAATACCCTCCTGGTAGCCTTTGGCCAGTCCCTCTGCCGGCCGATCGGCCCACTCTGCGATATCTGTCCCCTGGCGGATAGCTGTCCCCGCCTGGGGGTTCGCCCTCGAAGACCACCTGGAAACCCCATGGACCGAAAAACTTCATCACGATTTATCTCATGGAATGTCAACGGCATCCGCGCCATTGAAAAAAAAGGCTTTGTCGAGCAGCTGCTCGCCTTTGATGCCGATGTTATCGCTCTGCAGGAGACCAAGGCTCAGCCGGATCAACTCTCCGACGGGCTGAAAAATATTCCCGGATATTCCTCCTACTGGCACAGTGCCGAGCGCAAAGGCTACTCGGGAGTGGCCATGTACAGCCGTCTCACCCCCCTTGCGGTACACTACGGCCTGGGCGATAGCGAATTTGACAACGAGGGTCGGGTACTGACCCTCGAGTTTGCCAGCTGCTATCTGCTCACCTGCTATTTCCCCAACAGTGCCGACGGCCTGAAAAGACTCGACTACAAACTTCGCTTTAACCGGCGGCTGCTCGAGCACCTCCAGAAACTTGAGAAACGCAAAGAGGTCATCCTCTGTGGCGACTTCAACGTCGCCCACCAGGAAATCGACCTGAAAAACCCGGCAGCCAACGTCAAAAATGCCGGATTCACCCCGGAAGAGCGGGCCTGGATGGACAGTTTTCTTGAAGCCGGTTACCTTGACACCTTCCGGATGTTCAATGACCAGCCGGAGCAGTATACCTGGTGGAGTTACCGCTTCAACGCCCGGGCCAAGAATGTCGGTTGGCGGATCGATTATTTTTGCGTCAACCAAACTGCCCGGGAGAAGGTGAAAAGTGCAGCGATCCTTGCCGAGGTAATGGGCTCAGACCACTGCCCGGTGAGCCTTGAATACGCCCTATAGTGCCAGGTAGTTGCCGATTGCCGCAAGAAGCTTGCGTGGTCCTGCGGGAAAGGCATAACGGTGGAGATCGGCCGGGGTTACCCAGTTGAAGGCACAGGCCGTGCTGAGGTGGGGCTGCCGACCTCCGCCGGACAACTCACAGAAAAACCCATGCAGGGTAACCCGGTGGTGGGTATAGCCGTGCCGTATGGGAGGTAGAGGCTGTCTCACCCGGACCAGCAGCCCACAGTCGGCAAAAACCTTCTGCTGCAGAGCGGACAGCGGCGACTCATCCCCCGTGAGTTCGCCTCCGGGAAACTCCCACAAACCACCCCATAGGGCATCGGCAGGACGCTGTTGCAGGTAGATCCGCCTACTATCGACGATCACCCCTGCCACGTTTTCGATCAGAACCGGTTGGCGAGGTGGGCGACGTACCGGTCGACTCGCCACTGTCCCCGCTTGACGTGCCAGGCATCGGCCGGTCAAGGGGCACTCGTCACAGTGTGGACGCCTCGGGGTACAGACCAATCCCCCCAGATCCATCAGGGCCTGGTTGAACACCCTCGCCCGTCCTGGGGGTAAGAATCGCCATGCCAGGATTTCAATCTGTTCCCGGGTCGCCCTCTGGTCAATGGGCTGGGCAATATCAAAGATCCGCGAGTAGACCCGGAGAACATTGGCATCAACGACCGGGATATCCTGATTGCCAGCGACACTGGCAATTGCTGCAGCAGTATAGGGACCGATCCCCGGAAGGCTGCGCAGGCTTGGATAATCACCGGGCACCACCCCGGCAAAGCGCCGGACAATCTCCTTGGCAGCACGATGGAGATTGCGGGCTCTGGCGTAGTACCCCAGTCCCTCCCAGTACTTGAGTATCTCCTGTTCTGCGGCTTCGGCCACCGCCCGAACATCAGCAAATCGATCAATCCAGCGCAGAAAATAGGCTACCCCGCGATCCATCTGGGTCTGCTGGAGCATTATTTCCGAGATCCAGACGTGATAGGGATCATAACTCTGCCGCCAGGGGAGCGGGCGGTTGCTTCTGCCAAACCAGTCGAGCAGTGGTTCAACCAACCAGTCATTGTCCGTTGCCGTGTCTCTCTCTCGGTCAGGCAATGGCTAATACCCCCAACCGAGCGCACGGCCGAGGGCCACCAGCGCCATGCCCACCAGGACTGTGGCAAAAAGGCTTTGCCACTTCCAGGCAACAGAAAAGGTGATCAAGGCAGCCCAGAGGAAAAGGTTGTCAAAGCCCGGTTCAATCCTTCCACTCTCCCTGACCAGCAGGGAAGGCATCAGCATTGCCGCCAGAACCGCTGGGGGAACCAGCCGCAACCAGGCAATGATCAGCGGGTGGAGATTTCGGCCGCTGAGGAAAAGGGTCGGGAGCAGTCGTGGCAGATAGGTAACAACCCCCATCCCGACAATGGTCCAGAAGATCAGCCCCTGTTCCATCGCTGCACCACCAGGCCAAAGGTTGCACCAAGAACCGTCGCCAGAATAATGTAGAGCTGGTGCCAACCCGCCAGGAAGAAAAGGGTAGCCAGCCCACCGGCAAAGAGCGCAGTGAGTACCCGGAAGCGATTTTCACACTGGCTGACCAATAGGCCGATGAACATTGCCGCCAAGGCGTAGTCAAGACCAAACGGCTTGACATCGCCGATCAATCCGGAAGCGATCACCCCAAGCAGGGTACCAGTGACCCAGGAGGACTGGGCAGTAAAATTCAGGGCCAGGGCCTCAAGAGGACAGACTTCCAGTCGGCGGGCTCCGGTAGAGTGGAGGGCAAAGGTTTCATCGGTCAACTGATAGGAAAAGAGCGCAAGTCTACGCTTACTCCAGCCTTTGAGGTATGGGCTCAGCGAGGCGGCCATCAGCATGTGGCGGAGGTTGACAATAAAGGTGGTAAGAATAATTGCTGCCGGGCCGGTACCAGCCGCCAACAGACCGACCGCAATAAACTGGGCGGAACCGGCAAAAACGATCAGCGACATCAGCAGGGTATTCCCCGCCGATAACCCGCTTTTGCCGGCCAACACCCCGTAGGCAAAACCGATCGGCACATAGCCGAGGACAATCGGCAAGGCACGCCTGGTTCCCGTCCAGCAGGATTGGTTCGGGGTTAAGGCAACATCATCCATGCCGCACTGCCTACATCCGTCGAAACAGGTCGAGGCAGCGCTCTCTGGTCATCTGTTTTTGCCAGTCGGGGCCAAGACAGTTTTCCCAGAGTGGATGGAGATTCAACGAGGTGGTCACCATCAGGTCGAGGGCGGCCTCGTCCATTGCCGCAGTTACCCCGCGGGGCAGGTTTATCCCATGCCTGTTCATCATCCGCCGGAATTCGGCTACCCCCTGGGGGTAGATTTCCTCAAGATAGTCAAAGGCAATACAGCAGCCGATACCGTGGTGGATCCCCAGGACATAGGAGAGACCGTAGGAGAGCGCATGGCAGGCGCCGACCTGGGAATAGGCGATCGACATCCCGCCAAAATAGGAGGCCATCATCAGCTTATCGTCACTGTCGGGATGATCTTCCAGAAACACCTGGCGGCAGAGATCAAGAGACTTCTCGCCATAGGCTCGGCTGAACTCGTTAATGAAGGTGCCCTGCAGCGATTCCACATCGTGAATGTAACAGTCCATGCCGGTATAGAACCACTGGTCCCGGGGAACACCGACGAGCAGCTCGGGGTCGAGGATGATCTGATGAAAAAGGGTGTGGTCGGAATTAATCCCCAGCTTCTTTACCGGCCCGGTGAGAATCGTCGTTCGGGAAATCTCCGCCCCGGTACCGGCCAGGGTAGGCACCGCCACATGATAGACTGAAGGGTGACGAATCAGATCCCAGCCCTGGTAGTCGGCAGCCGAGCCGGGATTGGTGAGGAGCAGGGAGATCGCCTTGGCGATATCCATCGCCGATCCACCGCCGATGCCGACGATCCCCGCCGGCAGAACCGTACTGTATTCGCGAACTTTCTCTACCAGCATATCGATATAGCTGGTTTTCGGTTCATCATCGACGTTGACCGGAAGGAGCAGATCCCCGCCCTGCATCGGCAGACGACCTTCGAGACTTTTTCCCTGGAAGACATCGTCCAAAACAAAGACGAAAAAAGCATCCTTTCCTGTTCGGCGTGGAGCAATGACATCGGCGAGTTGGTTGAAGGATCCCCGGCCAAACATGATATTGGGCACGATACTGAAATTTCTGTACATGATCTGAGATAGTTGTAGAATTAACCAGCGGGTAGGGCAAGAGTGATGCCGGGCATGGCCGGTGGGATATCCACCTTGGTATCAGGCCATGAGGTAACAAAAATCCTCATAAAACTCAAGGAGGATTTCCCCGGCCTGCCAGAGGATGACCGGAAATATTGACCAATCACCGACCGCCATCGACCGGTGATCAACCATGCTATTGACTCAATCAGGGAATAGGGATGTCGGTTAACGGAGAAGAAAGTGTCTTCACCTCATTACAGCAACATGGTCCGTTGGCGGTGACCGATGCGGTTGACATCAGCCGGCCGTTTTCGGAGCAGACCAGAAGGTGGGTAAAAAATCTCTGCCGGGAGCGGCTCAGCATCACCAAATACCGGGCCCTGCGCAGCCAGATCTTTGAGTTTCTCGATATCACCTGTTTTACTCAGATTGACGAGTTGCTGAAAAGCCCAACCCGGCAAAGTGACCGCAGCCATCGAGCCTGCGCCCTGCTCGGCAACATGTTCGGCCTGCACGGCACCCAGCGTGAGGTGGAGGCCAGGGTATACGAGTACGCCCGCACCGCCGATGCCGTAGTCAATTCTCTCAAGGCGACGATTCTCAACCCCTACGCCTCCTTTGTCGCGACCACCAACGAGATTGAAGTTGCCAACGATCCGGTAGACCTGCTGCTGATCATGTTCAATGACCGTTACCACAAAAAGGCCCGATTCGAGGCCCGGAGGAAATTGACCCTGATGAACCTCGCCGGGAGCATCGATCAACGGGAACGGGAAACGGAAATTGAAGAGAAATTTTCCAACTTTCTCCATTTTTTAAATGATTATGTCTGGAGTAAAAATCTCAAAATCGGTGAACACGACATCGTCTACCTCCACTCCTGCCACTCCCCTGAGGATTTCAGCTGCGCAGAAGTGAAAGTACTCAGTGCGGCAGAGGCGAAAATGGTCAAGTCCGCCAATGGCCAGAAGCTTACCCTGCTCAAAAGACGCCGGTTCAGCGCCGGCAGCCGGGAGATTCCGATATACGTTTCGATCCGCAAGAAACCCCCCGAAGCCAAAGTCCTCAAACTGCTCCGCAAGAATCAAAAAAATCCGGCAGTGGCAGTCGACGATGAGTTGGGTCTGATGGCAGTGCTCGAC
>JAZBOD010000309.1:0-2286 GCA_036350955.1 Desulforhopalus sp.
CAGCGTCTGTTCCGTATCCCCTTTTCCTTCGACCACTAATGGCGTGCCAAAGGCGAAGCGAGCCCTTTTCCTGCTGTCCAGCCTGCCGAAATCCTTCAGCCAGCGGCCGTTTTGCCAGGCATCGGTCTGCAGGGCAAGGGGAATGATCGGCACCCCGGCCTTTTTGGCCAGTTTTACCCCGATCGAACTCATCTGCGCCGGGTCAAAGTGATGGGATCTGGTCGTCTGGGGAAAGACAATTACCGAAATGCCGTTACTCAGCTTGACACTTCCCTCACCAAGGACGGTTTTCAGGTCCTGTCGGGGATTGGTTCGGGTTACCGAGATCGGCTGACTGGCCTGCATCACATGTTTGAATACCGGGTAAGAGAGCAGGGACTCTTTGACGACAAAGGTCACCGGCTTGATCGGCTGGATCACTCCGGGGAGCAACAGGGTCTCCATCATACTCATATGGTTACCGACAATAACCACCGGACCTGCCACCCGGCTGAGTCGCTCAACACCGGAAATTTCAATTGAGATCCCGGCCTCTTCCAACCGCTGGAGCACCTCAAGACTGCTCTCAACCCATTTTTCGCCGGTAAAACCACCTGCTCTGGCAACCTTGCTGGTCCGCAGGACAATCCCGATCAGTCGGCAGTAAAACACCAGACTGGGAAAGAGTCTCGAGCAAAGTGCCACCTTCTGTTCAGCTGTTCGATATCTGTCTCGAATATACGGGATCATAACCCTTCACCCGGGGAGATTGACGCTGCTATATAAAAACCGGCAAAGGCACACCGGCGACTCAACTCACCTTGCAGTTTTCGATCTTGATCCGCCCCTCGACAGAGTAGATATCCGGCCGGCGGTCGATCAGCGGCCTGACGTTCGCCACCTCACGCTCGATCTCCAGGGCCCCAAGGTCTATGTCACAGATTACCACGGTCTGGGTATTGACCACCCCTTCCGCTGCGACACCATTGAGAGGAAAGGCAAAATCAGATGGGGTCAGCACTGCCGCCTGACCAAAATTGATCGACATCGCCGGACTGCGGGGCAGGGCGCCGACGTTCCCGGCCAGGGCGACGTAGATGGTGTTTTCCACTGCTCTGGCCTGAGCGCAATAGCGCACTCTTAAGTAGGCTTTCCGCTCATCGGTGGCAAAGGGAACCACGATCAAATCGACCCCGGCATCGACCAGTAAACGGGAAAGTTCTGGAAATTCTATATCATAGCAGATCAAAATTGCCAGCCGACCGATCGGGGTGTCAAAAACCTTCAGCCCTTCCCCCTGAGAGAAACCCCAATAGGTCGCCTCCGCCGGGGTGAGATGGAGTTTCTCCTGGGTATAGACATTGCCCATCGGTGAAAAAAGATGGGCGACATTTCTGATTAAACCATCCGGCTGGCGAACCGGCACGGAACCGGCAATGATCAGCAACTGTCGGCTGGAGGCAAGGTTGGTAAAAAGATCGAGGTAACGGTCATGCAGGCCAGCCAGTTCTCCAACCAGTTCCGGCAAAGGCTTATCCCGGTCAAGGGTGGTCAGCATCTGGGCAATGAACAGTTCGGGAAAGATGACCAGATGGGAATCGTAAAGGTTGGCAGTGTCGACAAAATACTCCACCTGTTCACACAGTTCCTCCCAGTTTCTCACCTTCCGCATCTCATACTGAACCGCGCAGATCCGTGCCCGTCGCGCCGTCCTCTTGATCACCTGCGCCGCCACCCGCCTTTTGTTCGGGTTATGGCGGGGATTGGCCATAACCAGATGGGTGGAGTACCCCAGTGAATGCTCATCTTCTATATAGCCGAAGTGGACACCGCGGATTTCGTATCCGGCGCGGATATGGGCGTTGAGTGCCTTATCGCGCAACTCGCCGCGGAGAACCCTGGCCACGTACTCCTTGGCAGTCATCTTCCCGCGATATGCGCCGTATCCCGGGATACGGCCTCCGGCAATCATCTGTTTGAGGTTATGGCGACGGAGCAGTGCCTTGCGCGCTGCATAGAGCTTTTTCGAAATCCCCTTCCCCTGATACTCAGGATCAACGGCAATATCTGCTCCGTAGAGCGTATTCCCGGAAGGGTCATGGGTGGAAAAACTGCCAAACCCGGTAATCTCGCCATGGGCATACCACGGTGAATCGTCGTCGAGATAGACGATCAGGCTCGAACAGTACCCGACGACCTGATCTTCCCAAAGAGCAACAAACTGCCCTTCGGGAAAGGTGCTGATCTGCATCTGATAGTTCCGCTCATTGGCCAGTTGCCGCGATGACCAGCCGGCATAGGCTTTGG
>JAZBOD010000310.1:0-4963 GCA_036350955.1 Desulforhopalus sp.
GCTCCTGCAGATTCTCGTCCTGCTGCTTCTCACCTTCCAGCCGGATATTGTCCTCTTCCTGCCCCGGCTGATCTACGGCTGACCCGCGGCTGCCTGACCCTTGACCTCTCACCAATAGAGAAAAATGGACCCGAAAATACTCGTGCCAATCGATGAATCGCCAACCGCCCGGCGGACAATCGACACCATCATCAGTCTCAGGGAGCACTTCGCCCATCACCTTACCCTGCTCTACGTCATCAACCAGGAGCAGCTCGCCTACCGGATGATCCCGGAATTTCAGGTGGACATGGTCAAACAGAATGCGACCAGGGCGGGCAAAAACCTCCTTGACCGGGCAGACGGCACATTGCGGGAAGCCGGGTTCACCACCGATCAGCTCCTCGAATTTGGTGATCCGCGACAGACAATCTGCCATATTGCCAACGACCAGGAGTTTGATCTGCTGGTCATCGGTCGCCATGAGGGAGGAGGTGGTTTGCGTGACGTCCTCTTCGGTTCGGTGGCCAACCACGTCCTCCATAACGTCCGCTGCCCGGTTCTCCTCCTCTGAACGACGACCGGCAAACTCCTGCAGCTCCCTGGAAACCTGCCCGATAAAAGGCCCCCCCATGTCAAACATCTTCACCTACGGCTCGTTGATGTGCGAGGACATCATGCTCCGGGTCGCCGCCTGCCGGTCTAAAGCACTCCCTGCGAGCCTCAGCGGTTACCGGCGTTCACGGCTCCATGGCCTGGAGTACCCGGCGATCTTCCCCGACAGCGGAGGCGAAGTGAGCGGTATCCTCTATCTTGATCTCAACCCGGAGGCGCTGCAAAGGTTGGATATCTTCGAAGGGGAGATGTACAGCCGAGAGGATCTGGTGGTCAATGCCGGCGGCAAGCCACTGCCGGCAATGGCCTACGTTTTGAAAAAGCCCTACCACCACCTGCTTACCGGCCAGGAGTGGCATTTGGCCGAATTTCTTCAAGGGGGCAAGGCACGCTTTGAGGCAGCCTATCTCGGCTTTGCCTCACTGGAGGGCGAGAACCCGGCGGACTGATTTCCCGCTGGGAGAACGGTGCTCCAGCGGTGCGGCATCACGGTTAGAGGCGACGGTTGTCGATAACCCGGGCCCCTTTGCCGTTAAACCGTTCCAGCGATCGCTCCTCAACCAGTTTGACCTCGACACCGATCCCCAACTCCGACGCGAGCCGCTTTTTGATGGTTTCCACCAGGGCCCGCTGCTTTTTCATCTCGTCAAAGAGCATCGACTCGATCACCTCGACCTGAACGGTCAACCGGTCCTCGTTGTTTTCCCGGTCGACAATCAACCGGTAGTGGGGTTCGGTACCCTCTATGGCAAAAAGCACCGCCTCGATCTGGGTGGGAAAGACGTTTACCCCCTTGATGATCAGCATATCATCGGTGCGTCCGAGTACCCGGCTCATCCGCACCAGGGTGCGGCCGCATGGACATGGTTCGGGGATCAGCCGGGTCAGGTCGCGGGTCCGGTAGCGGATCACCGGAAAGGCCTCTTTGGTCAGGGTGGTGAGGACCAGTTCACCGACCTCCCCCGGTAACACCGGCTCAAGAGTGTCGGGGTTGAGCACTTCGACATAAAAATGGTCTTCGTTGATGTGCAGCCCCTGACACTCCTCACATTCACCGGCCACCCCCGGCCCCATCACCTCGGAGAGCCCGTAGTTGTCGGTGGCCCGGATGCCGAGCCGTTCGTTGATCTCCCGGCGCATCGCCTCGGACCATGGCTCGGCACCAAACAGGCCGTAACGCAGGGAGAGGCCGTTGGGATTGATCCCCATATCCATCATCACGTCGGCCATCTTCAGGGCATAGGACGGAGTGCAGACCAGCGCGGTGCTCTTGAAATCCTGCATGATCTGGATCTGCCGCTTGGTATTGCCGGCGGAGATCGGAATCACTGAAGCGCCAAGCCGCTCTGCCCCATAGTGCAGGCCGAAACCGCCGGTAAACAAACCGTAGCCAAAGGCGATCTGGATGACATCATCGGAGGTCACTCCGGCACCACAGAGTACCCGTGCCACCAGATCCGACCAGGTTTCGATGTCACCGCGACTGTAGCCAACCACCGTTGCCACCCCGGTAGTCCCGGAGGAGGAGTGCACCCGAACCACATCCCGCAGCGGCACGGCAAACAGGCCGTAGGGGTAGTTGTCGCGCAGATCCTGCTTCAAGGTAAAGGGGTAATCGCCCAGCATCTCCAGGGAGGTGAGTTTCTCCGGGTCTAGATGGAGTTCCTGAAACCGGTTGCGATAAAACGGGACATTGGTTGCCACCCGCTTCAGGGTGGTGCGCAGCCGGGCCAGCTGGAGCTTCGCCAGTTCCGGGCGGGAAAGACACTCTTGTTCCTTTTGCCAGTACATGATCGCAGTTCGTTGAAGGTTGCAGGGCGAAACTACAGGGCGTAGATCTGCTCTTTGGAGAGGATGGTGAACCCTTCCCGGCGGAGCGCTTCAATCGCCTCCTCCATCTTCTCAAAGCGGAAGATCAGTACCGCGTTTTCTCCGGTCTTGTTGACAAAGGCGTACATGTACTCGACATTGATTTCCGCCTCTTTGATGCACTTCAGTACATGGGCCAACCCTCCAGTGCGGTCGGCCACCTCGACAGCAATCACCGAGGTTTTGCCGACGGTAAAACCGTGCTCCTTGAGCACTGTCTTGGCCCGTTCGACCTTGTCGACAATCAGCCGGAGAATGCCGAAATCAGCGGTATCTGCCACCGAAAGAGCACGAATATTGATGTCATTTTCGGCAAGGACCGCAGTAATCTCCGCCAGTCGGCCGGATTTGTTCTCGAGGAATACGGCAATTTGTTCTACAAGCATATCAGCCTCCCGGTCTCAAATATTCCGTTTGTCAACGACCCGCTGGGCCTTGCCTTCACTGCGCTGGATGGTCTTCGGCTCAACCAGTTTCACCCGGCAGGTCACCCCAAGCATATCCTTGATCTCCTTCTGGATATGCCTGGTGAGATTCTCCAGCACCCGGATTTCATCGGAGAAGACCCCTTCACTCACCTCAACCTGCACCTGCATGGTGTCAAGGTTACCCTCCCGTTCGACGACGATCTGGTAATGCGGTTCGACCCCGTCAATCCCCACCAGCACATGTTCCACCTGGGAGGGAAAGACATTGACCCCGCGGATGATCAGCATATCGTCGGTTCGTCCGGTCACCTTTTCCATCCGCACCAGGGTGCGGCCGCAGCGACACGGTTCGTAGTAGAGCCGGGAGATATCCTTGGTCCGGTAGCGGATGATCGGAAAGGCCTCCTTGGTCAGGGTGGTGAACACCAGTTCCCCCTTCTCGCCGGGGGGCAGGACTTCGCCACTCTCCGGGTCGATGATCTCCGGGAGAAAATGGTCCTCGAAAATGTGCATTCCCCGTTCGGTATGCAGACACTCCTGGGCGACCCCCGGGCCCATCACCTCGGAGAGGCCATAGATATCGGTGGCCTTCAGGTTGAGCTTGCGCTCCACCTCCTCGCGCATATTCTCACTCCACGGCTCGGCGCCGAAGATGCCCACCCGCAGGGAGAGAGATTTGGGATCGATCTGCATCGCATCCATCGCATCGGCGAGGTTGAGGGCATAGGAGGGGGTCGAGAGGAGTACTGTCGAGCCGAAATCCTTCATGATGGTGATCTGCCGCTTGGAGTTGCCGCCGGAGACCGGAATGGCGGTTGCCCCCAGCCGCTCAATACCGTAATGGGCCCCGAGGCCACCGGTGAACAGGCCGTAGCCGTAGGCGTTATGGATCATATCGCCACGGCCGGCACCGGCGCAGCAGAGCGCCCGAGCCATCACGTTGGCCCAGGTGTCGATATCCCGGGCGGTATAGCCGACCACCGTCGGCTTGCCGGTGGTCCCCGACGAAGCGTGGACCCGGACCACTTCCTCCAGCGGCACAGTGAACAGGCCAAAAGGATAGTTGGCGCGGAGGTCGTCCTTGACGGTAAAGGGGAGCCTGGCCAGGTCGGCGAGACTGCGGATATCGCCGGGACTGATGCCAACCTCGTCCATCTTCCGGCGGTAGGGGGCTACCGTCTGGTAGACCCGGGCGACCAGATGCTGCAGGCGGCGAAGCTGGATCGACTCCAGCCCCACCCGCGGCAGGGTTTCGATCTCCTCATCCCAATAGGTAACCGACATAATCCTCTCCTCCCTTTAGGCAATAACCTTGCGGCCGGCGGCAAAGGCCTGCAGATTGACCTCCCGGAATTTCTCCGGAACCCTGGTGCGGATCACCTCCTCGTAGATCTCCAGCGGAACCGGCAGCAGGGCGGAGAGGGCACCGACCAGCACGACGTTGGCGGTCCGTCCCTCGCCCACTGCCCTGGCCAGATCGAAGGCATCAACCGGGATGACCACAATCCCTCGCTCGGTCAGCCGGTCAAGCACCTGCTTCGGGTACTCGGCCTGGCCGGTGGCCACCGCCGGCGGCAGGATCATCTGGGTATTGACGATCACCTTGCTGCCGGGGTGGAGGTAGGGCAGGTAGCGGACCGCCTCCATCATCTCAAAGGCCATCTGGATATCCGCCTTGCCCGGCTCGATCAGTGGCGAGTAGACCCGCGGCCCGTAGCGGAGTTGCGCGGTAACCGAACCGCCTCGCTGGGCCATGCCGTGCACTTCACTTTTCTTGGCATCGTACCCCGCCGCCAGCAGGCTGTAGGCGGTGATCTCGCTGGCCAGCAGAATTCCCTGGCCGCCCACCCCCGAGAAGAGGATATTTCCCGCTTCTTTCATTGCTTGGCCTCCCCTCTGGTAATAGCATTGAACTTGCAGAGCGACGCACACTGGCCGCAGTCGTTGCAGACAATCTCATCGATCTTGGATATCCCTTTCTGGCTTTTGCGGTAGCCCCGGCTCTCCGCCTCCCCTTCGGCAAAGGCGGTCCAGCTGATTGCCGGACAACCGAGGCGGATGCAGGACATGCA
>JAZBOD010000311.1:0-4719 GCA_036350955.1 Desulforhopalus sp.
AGCCAGCTGGAACCGGGAGCTCTGTCGGCGGCCCAGAGACATCAGCCGGAAATGGTTGTCCCCGATAAAGAGGTCATCGCCGTTTCTGAGCCGGAGAAAACGGTGGCAATGGCTGAAACCCCTGCTCCGGAGCCGGAGAAGAGTTCTCAGGATATCCCCGATAGAACAGCAGGGGAAGGAGACGGCGATTCTCTGCCTGTGGAGACGATACCGCCACCACCCGTTGCGCTGCCGGAACAGTCGACAGACCCTGGCGAAGATCAGCGGGCGGCAGAAGGACTTGGCGCGGTGGTGGAGCGAAAAATTGCCGCTGACCGCGGGATGGTGATTGTTGAAGAGAGTTTCAGATCGCCAGGGCCGGACGCGGTGGTCGAGATTATGCCGGTGAGAATGTATAAGAAAAAACCGGAAAATACTGCAGGAGAGCAGGGTGATACCGGCCACCTTCGGCCCCGGACAGAGGAGGAGAGCAAGGCCGTTTTGCCGGTAAAAGAAGAACCGCTCTATAAACAGCGGCTGCTCGCCGGTGCTCCATGGCAGCGCGGTGAAAAAGATCACGCCTATACCATTCAGCTGATGGTGCTCACCTCACGTGACGCGGAAAAAAATATTCTGAGAATGCTCGGCCAGGCAGAGTACCGGCAGGAGGCCAAAAATCTTTATATCTTTCAAAATGCCTCCAGGCCGGAAAATCTGCTGATTTTCTATGGTGAGTATCCAAGTATGGCTGCAGCTCGGCAGGCGCGCAATGCGTTACCTGCATTTCTGAGAGAGCACAAGCCTTACCCGGTTGCCATTAAAGGCGCGCTGGCCAAAGTGCGAAAATAGGTGCCAGATTTTGCAGGTGAGAAGACTTCTACCGGAGCTGAAGTGATGACTGATCAAAAGGTCGCTGAAGCCTCTGAACTGGCACGGCTCACCAACAGGCTGAACAAATTGGCGGCGGAGACAGAGCGGTTGCGGGCTGAAAATGCCTATCTCACCAGATTGTACCAAAAGGCGCCGATGGGCTATCAGTCCCTCGACCAGAATGGTCTCATACTCGAGGTCAACCAGGCCTGGCTCGACAGTCTCGGCTACCAGCGGGATGAGGTCATCGGTGTCCATTTCAGCACCTTCCTTCACCCCGACTGGCGCAGCCATTTTCTGGAGAACTTTCCCAAATTCAAGGCAGTCGGCGAAATTCTCGGCGTCGAGTTTGAGATGGTCAAAAAAGACGGTTCTTGGCTGATGGTCTCCTTCCATGGCAAGATCGGCTACGACGAAGAAAACCGCTTTCTCCAGACCCACTGTATTTTTCAGGACATTACCGGGCGCCGGCAGGCGGAAGAGACGCTGCGCGAGAATATCACCCGGACCCGGAGTCAGCGGGACGCGATTGCCAGAATTGTCCTTGACCCGCTCTTTGTTTCCGGCAATCTGGATGAGGCCTTTGACGCCCTCACCGAGGAGGCAGTCAGGGCGATGCAGGTGAGTCAGGCGAGTATCTGGCTTTTTTCCGAAGACGGTCTGCGTCTGGAGTGTCTCTCGCTGTTTGTAGAAGGCAAAGAGGAGCACCGCCGCGGCGCGGTCCGCAATATTGCCGATGTACCGCGCTATATCGCAGCGCTTCGTGGTGAAGGCCGCATTGTCGCGGAAGCTGTGGAAAGTGATTTGGCCATTGCCGAGCTTGCCGACAATGTTTCTGCCCGGCAACGGATAACCGCCCTGATTGACACCGCCATCCTGGTGAAGGGACGGGTGGTCGGTGTGGTCTCTTTTGCCCATGTCGGCGGGAAACGGCACTGGTATCCTGATGAAGAGGCCTTTGCCGCGACCATCGCCGCTATGGCGGCCCAGGCGATTGCCAACAGCGAGCGGGAACAGCTTCTCGTCACTTTAAGGGGCAGCGAGAAGCAGTATCGTGAACTGTTTGACAATGCGCCACTGGGAATTTTTCAAATTAGCGAAGCGGGGAGCTTTCTCTCTGCCAATCCCGAATACGCCAGACTGGCGGGATACGCCGATCCCCCTGATCTCCTGAGCAGGGTTACCGACATCGCTGGGCAGCTTTACGTCTACCCGGAAGAGCGTGAACGTTATCAGGCCTACCTGCGCCGTCATGGCCAGGCAAAGAATTACCAGGTCGAATTGAAACGCCCAGACGGAGAGCGGTTCTGGGCATCGATGAACACCCGGGTCAGGAAAGATCTGTTCCACGGCGTGGTTTACGACGGTTTTCTGATGGATATCACCGAGCATAAACGGATCGAGGCGGAACAGGAAAAGATCCAGGCCCAGCTCACTCAGGCCCAGAAGATGGAGTCGATTGGTCGTCTTGCCGGTGGAGTTGCCCACGATTTCAACAATATGCTCGGGGTCATTCTTGGTTATTCGGAGATGGCACTGGAGCAGATTCCCGACGATCGGCAGCTGCAGACCGCTCTCCGGGGAATCCAGCAGGCCGCCGAGCGGTCAGCTGACCTAACCCGGCAACTTCTCGCCTTTGCCCGGAAACAGACGGTGGCCCCCAAAGTCCTCGATCTGAATCAGACTCTTGAAACGATGCTCAGTATGCTGCGACGGTTGATCGGTGAACATATCGATCTGGCCTGGCTGCCTGGCGACAATCTGCCGCCGTTGAAAATCGATCCTTCGCAGATCGACCAGATCCTTGCCAATCTCTTTGTCAAGGCCCGGGATGCGAGCGGCGCAGGCGGTACAGTCACCATTGAAACCGGCACTGCGCTGTTCGACGAGGAGTACTGTGCCGCACACGCCGATACCCAGCCGGGCAGCTACCTGCTGCTGGCGGTGAGCGACGATGGCTGCGGGATGGATCCAGAGACGGTCAACCATATTTTTGAGCCCTTTTTTACGACGAAGAAAATCGGCGAGGGGACCGGTCTTGGGCTGGCGACGGTCTACGGTATCGTCAGACAGAACAACGGCGTTATTAACGTGTACAGTGAGCTGGGTCACGGGACAACCTTTAAAATATATCTGCCGGCTTATGGCGCCGAGGTCCGCTCAGTTGGCCAAGGCCGGGCGGTATTGCCCAACCCCACCGGTTCGGAGACCATTTTGCTTGTTGAAGACGAACCGATGATCCTCGAGATGACCAAAGCAATGCTGAGTCGTCAGGGATACCATGTTCTGACGGCAGCTTCACCGGGAGAGGCTATCCGTCTTGCCGGCGAACACCGTGGAGATATCCGCCTGCTGATGACCGATGTGGTGATGCCGGAAATGAATGGCCGTGATCTGGCCAAAAACCTGCTTTCCCTCTACCCTGATCTGCTTCGTCTGTTTATGTCAGGCTATACCGCCAATGTTATCGCCCATCACGGGGTGCTGGATGATGGGGTGCACTTTATCCAGAAGCCGTTTACTACCCGGGACCTTGCGGCAAAGATCAGAGAGGTCCTGGATACCCGTTTGGCCTGAGCAAGACAGGTCTGGAGAATTTCCCGCAAATTCTCATCAGACGGTTGCAATAACCATACCGTGGACCAGAGCGGTTGCCGCGATTAATCCATCCCGGACCGGATGCGGATTCGGCAGGGGTAATCGACCGGGAGAATCCGGCCCCACCAACGCCAACGTTATGGATCTGCGCTTCCTGCCGCTCTGACAGCAAACGCCTCGCTTCACCGCATCCTCACCTTTGCCCCGGGGTTACCAGCCACCCCCTCCACCACCGCCGGAAGAACTGCCTCCGCCGCCGGAGCTGCCAGATGAGGAGGAGGCGCTGGCGCCAAGGGTTGTTGCGGCGGCGGCCCAGGCTCCGCTCGCCCCGGCCCCGCCGAACCGGCCACCCCCACCGCTGAAACCGGAGCTGCCGGATGACGACGAGTCGATACCGGGGCTGGTCGAGGCAAAGGTGCTGGAGATGGAGAACCGGCGACTCCACGTATCGACATCCGGGCCAAGGCCAAAGGCCAGCAGGTAGGGGAACCACTCGTCTCTGATTGCCGGATTTTCCTGCTGCAACTGTTTCCGCAGGTATTCCCTGGCTGCCGTCAGGTTGCGACAAAGCTTCACCCCCTCGGGGGAGTCGTCGGTTCTGGCCAGATACAAGGTGGCAAGGATCAGGAAGGTAAAGAACAGCAACAGCCCCAGGGTGAGTAGGCTGGAGATGCCGGCCAGGCCGAGGCCGATATAGAGCAGCAGAGCGAGCAGGGGAAAGAGATGAACCTGCAGGCTCCGCCTGATGAGGTGGTCGGATCTGGTTTTATAGGTGTGGCTGATGATGCTGCCAGCGATGCTGCCGATGATGGCGAAAATGGCACCGAAAATGGTCAAGGGCACTTCCGGTTGGTGGACAAAACCGTTAACGATCAGCAAAATCAGGCCGGCCAGAGCGAGCAGGACGACGGCGAGCCATGTGCTCTGGTCTCCTCTGCTGGCTGAGCCGGTCAGTTTTTTTACCTGCTGCTCCAGGGGGCGGCGGATTTTTTCCGCCGGGATGAAGGACTTGCCGAGTTTACGGTAATGGTGGCGGATCCTTCTCGTGTCGGTGGTCTCGCCGTCGATAAAAAAACCGTCTATCAGCGGGCGTTCGTAGTCGGCAAAGTGCTGGCGTGGCTGCCTCAGTTCAAGATGGAGGATGTTCATGCCGGGAATCTTCCAGCCGAGCAGCGGTATGGTGAAGTGTTCCAGCCGGCTCGCCAGCTTGCCTTCGGCGACCAGTCTGGCGAGGATGGCAGCAACCTCATGGCCACTGGTGGCTTTGTCCCA
>JAZBOD010000312.1:0-4613 GCA_036350955.1 Desulforhopalus sp.
GGCGTCCTGGTTTTTTTGAGTTGGGCAATGGCTGGAGTCATGGGGTCCGCTTCTTTCCCGGTTGCTCGTCGGGGATCTGCTTCCGGCTGTTGTGGGGGAGAGGGTCAGGTCGGTTGAGGTCTACGCCGGTGCCGGCGCAGTCCGGGCAGTCCTCCCAGGTAATCTGAAACCGGCTCTCCCCCCGGAAAGACCCGGTCTGTCCCGAGCCACCACAACCCGGACAGGGGGTGTTTTTTTGCGATGGCGGCCTTGGTGATTTGGTCATCTGTGTCTTCCTGGTTTTTTATATGAAAAGCCCATTGTGAAGCCTTGCCCAGACGGCCTGGAATTGGAGTCCAACTACGGTGCTTCGGCCAGCAACGCAGTGTAGGGTGCGCACCGCGCACCAACCAGCAAGGCTCCACCAAAACCGATCAGTCTACCCGCCTGTGTACCAGGGTATGGTTGGTTACCATTGTTGATGATGGTTTGCGCTGTTTCGCCCGGGAAAGGCGTTATGTTGAGAACAATAGCACGTCTGCACCGTTTCGCAGCCCCCAAAAATCAGGTTGCCGGCATAAGAATCACCTCAAGAGGAGAACCGCAATGAGAGAATTATGTAACCAGCTCCGGTTGACTGTGCCCGTTGTTCTGGTGCTCTGGCTGTCGCTCGTAGGCGGCTGTTCGTCAACCTACTACAGCGCCATGGAAAAGGCCGGTATCCACAAACGGGACATTATGGTCGACCGGGTCGAGGCCGCCCGGGATTCCCAGGCTGATGCGCAGGAGCAATTTCAATCGGCTCTCGAACGTTTTGATTCCGTGGTGAAGCTGGAGGAGACCGATCTCAAGAAAGCTTATGACAGTCTCGATAAGGAGTACCGCAAAAGTGAAGCGGCAGCGACGGAGGTGTCGTCGCGAATCGACGGGGTAGAGTCGGTGGCCAGGGCCCTGTTTGAGGAGTGGGAGTAGGAGCTGGACGAATACCAGAACAACGAACTGCGTCAGACCAGCAAAAAACAGCTGGCGGCGACCGAGAAGCGTTACCGGGAGATGCTCGCCACTATGCAGCAGGCTGAGGCAGCGATGGAGCCGGTGTTGAAGATTTTTCGGGATAATGTCTTGTTTTTAAAACACAACCTCAATGCCCAGGCGATCGGCTCCCTGCAGGGAGAATTTGCTTCACTGAAAGGGGAGATTGACGAACTGATCAAGAAGATGAACGCCGCGATCGAATCGTCGAACACTTTTATCGCCGATCTCAGATAGGCGTACCGTTGCCGCCTGTGCCTTTTTACAAGTGGCAACGGTCCTGCTCTTTGATCCGTGACATTCCCGGGATCAGGGTCTGGGTGGAGACCACCCCTTTCCACTGGCGGATGGTGGTCTGGATAAAGTGGGAGAGGAGTTCGGCGTCCGATGAGAGCAGGTCGCGCATCAGGGTGATCTTGGCGATCATGTCGATGGCGCCGTGCACCGTATGGACCTCCCGAACCTCATTGAGGGCGAGAAGCTTGTCGAAGATCTGTTGTTCGTATTTTCCTTCAACGTTGAGCAGAATGAAGACGGTGATCTCCCGCTTCATCTCCGGGTACCCCTGTTCTTGATGTTTCGCCATTTTTTCCCGGAAGGCCTCCATGTCGGTGGGAATGAGCTTATCGATACCAATGCCGTACTTGCGTTTTTTCCCTTTTTCCCACTGATGCACCGAGATATAGAGAAAGAGGTCGTCCACCGTCCGCCCGGGAAAGGAGCGGACCAGACCGCTGTTTTCGATCAGGGTGGCCAGGGGCCGATAGATGCTAATATACCAGTCGGCCGCGGCCTGTTTGAAGGAGACCTCCTCCCCTGACTGTCGGCTGAGAAAATCCCGGTGCTGGTCGACCTGCCAGGTAAGATGGCCGGTTTGCCCCAGTTCACTGAGTTCCAGGGGGCGGCCGAGTCCGGCCTGATCGCGGAAGAGGGTTTTTTCGACATAGAGCTTGTTTTCCAGGGTATCTCGGGAGGGGAGGAGTTCGAGTATCCGCGAGCGGATCTCGCTGTGACCGAGTTCCCGCGCCGCCTGGAAACGGTGGTGGCCGTCGAGGATAAAGTACTCTTCCTTGATCTGGTAGAGGGCGATCGGCGGCATGACCTTGCCGGCCCGCATCGCCTCGATTATCGCCTGCAGCCGTTCATCACTTTTCGCCGGGTGGGTTCTGAACTGCTTGTCAAAGTCATGGTAACGGCCGACACTGCCGACAATCCTCTCCAGGGGGACCAGCAGGGTACCCCGTTCGATTGCCTCGTAGGCCTCTTCCTGCTCCTGTCGATCGTTAAAGCTGGTTGATCGGTCAGGGTCGTTCTCGCCTCTGCCGAATACCTTGTTCAGGAGGCGGAAGGGGTTATATTTCGAGGAGATAATACCCATAGCTGTTGATAACCGAGGTGCTGTTAACCCTAGTGATCCGTTCAGCCGGATCGTTGAACAGGGCATGGATGTGGCCGTGGATAAAATAGGCCGGGCGGTACTTGTCGATAAAGCGGCGGAATGCCCGAAAGCCACGGTGGCAGGGATCTTCCGCATCATGGATAAAGCGTGGCGGGGCATGACTGATGACGATATCGACTCCGCCGTGCCGCCAGAGACGAAAGCGCATCAGGGTAATGAACCAGGCCATCTGCTGTTCGGTGTACTGATTGATACTGCCGTTGTACCACCGCGAACCGCTGAAGCCGATGATCCGCTGCTGGCGGTTTATGACCAGCTGCCGGTCGACGTGGCGACAGCCCCTTGGCGGTGAATTGGCGAAACGCAGGTCATGGTTGCCGAGGACATAGAAGAGCGGCGTGTCGTAGCGGAAGCGAAGGGTGGTCAGATATTCCGGAGGCAGGTCACCGCAGGCAAGGATCAGTTCCACTCCGCTGATCGCCGGACCACCGGCGACCGGTTCGAGCAGATTTTTGCAAATCGTATCGGAAACACAGAGGATCTTCATTACCGCGCACCGGTCATGGTGGGGGCTGGTTTCTGGAGAGACCGATCCACGCGGCGCCCACCGCATTACCGACTTCGCCGTATTGCGGAAAACTCACCGTGGTTTTCAGTCGTGTGGCAACACCGGGCAG
Source organism: Desulforhopalus sp. (assembly GCA_036350955.1). Classification (GTDB taxonomy): domain Bacteria; phylum Desulfobacterota; class Desulfobulbia; order Desulfobulbales; family Desulfocapsaceae; genus Desulforhopalus_A. The sequence goes on from JAZBOD010000312.1 coordinate 3,088, forward strand.
CAGGGCGCGGGCGGCGGCACCAATGCCGACCAGGGGCAGGCGAAGGGTGAACTCTACGCTGAGCAGCGGATGCGCGGCACGACCGGCAAGAAAACCCCTGAAGCCTTCTCCCCAAAAGCGTCGGCCGAGGTAGTCGAGAACCAGATTGGCAATCGTCTCTTCGGCCAGATCAAGTACTTTCCGCGCAAAATCTCGGCTACTTATCCCGGCAGCCTTGCCAAGGATCTCAGCACCGGCAATGGCCGCAAGCGGGTCGCCGATACTCAGCTCACCGAGGACATGAAGGGCATCGGTAGGGGTGAATCCGCTGGTGGTAATCATCTCCTGCTGGGCAAGTTCCTCGAGCTGGCGATCAAGGGGGATGCCGCCCAGGCCGGTGTGGGCGCGGATCGCTGCCGGGGTCAGCCAGTTGGTGCTGCGGAGGAGTTTGCCCAGTTCATTGGCGGGGAGGGCGTCGACTGCTTCGTGGCGGACGACGATAAGTCGGCTGCAGTCTTCTGCACCGAGCCAATTGCCCGGTGGCGGAAGTTGCCCGGTAAGCGCCAGGGGACGTACCCGTCCCGGGCCAAGATGGAGGGTGTTTTGGCTGTCGAGATGAACATGACTGTCGCCGCCGATACCGCCGGTATGCATGTCGATCGCCGCCACATGGGTCAGCCAGTCGCCGATACGGCACCCTTCAGAGGCCAGTTGTGGCCGCCCATCGGCAATCAGGGCAATGTCGGTGGTGGTACCGCCGACATCGACGACCAGGCAGTCGGCTGCCCCCTGTTGCGCGCCGAATCTGGCGCTGCAGGCCGGGCCGCTGGCGACGGTGAGGGCCGCTTCGCCAACCACCCGTTCGGCGGCCAGGGCCTTGCCATTGCCGCCGACGATCAGCAGGGGACCCTGCAGGCCGTGTTCGCTCATCGCCTTTTTCACCCCGTCGATAAAGTCGCTCATCACCGGCATAAGTCTGGCGTGGAGGGCAACCGTCGCAGCCCTCCCCTGCATCCCCGCCTGCTGGCTGATCCTGTGGGAGCAAAACACCGGTTTGGGATCGACCATGGCAATGGCCTTTTCGGCAACCAGTTCATGGGTCGGGTTTTTCATCGCCATGGCCGCACAGACGCCGTAGGCGTCCACCTCGTTTTTCAGGTCGGCGAGCAATTCCACCAGGGTATCAAGGTCAAGGGGCTGTTCCTCGCTGCCATCGATGGTATGGCCACCATCGACATAGGCAACCGATTTGACCGGGAGCTTGAAGTGCTTGACATAGCCGATGACCAGCACCGCCACCCGTGCCCCTTTGTTTTCCACCACGCTGTTGGTGGCGAGGGTCGAGGAGACGCAGACCGCACTGCTCTGCCGTACGGCAGCGGGATGAAGGCGAAGAATTTCGCCAAGGGCGGTAGCGATCCCTTCGGAGAGCCGGTAGTGGGTGGTGGGGGTCTTGGCGGTGGCGAGAATCGTGCCGTTACCCTTGTCGAGCAGGACGGCATCGGTGAAGGTTCCGCCGGTATCGATGCCGATTATGTAGTTGTGCA
>JAZBOD010000313.1:0-3271 GCA_036350955.1 Desulforhopalus sp.
ACAAGGGGGACCATCTCGCGGCGGTGGCCCTCTATCGCGAGGTCTTACGACTGGCCCCGCAACACCACTCGGCGCTCAGCAATCTTGCCTACCTCTATCACCTCCTTGGCCGTCGTGACGAGGCCCTCTGTGCCTATCGCCGGGTGCTCGAATTGTGTCCAGGCCATGCATCGGCAAGACATATGCTGGCGGCACTTTGTGGCGAGGCAGTTGATTCGCCACCGGAATCCTATGTCCGGGAAGTGTTTGACAACTATTCAAACTATTTCGAGAAAAGTTTGCTTCTTGACCTTGAGTACTGCGTACCGGAGCGGCTGAGGGCGATGTATCGCCGGGTTGCCGGTGAAGGTGCTCGTTGCCGCCACGGCCTCGATCTGGGCTGCGGCACCGGTCTGGGTGGCCAGGCCTTTTCCGGCTTTGTTGACCGTCTGGACGGTATCGATCTTTCGCCGAAAATGATTGCCCTGGCGGAAAAGAAGGCCATCTACCGGAAATTGCGCCCAGAGAGTATCGCTGCCTACCTGAAGCGGACCACAGACCGGTTTGATTTTTACCTGGCCAGCGATGTCATGGCCTACCTGGGCGATCTTCAGGAGACTTTTCTCCTGCTGCGGGAGAGGGGGCGGCCCGGTACGGTTTTTCTTTTTTCCACCGAAGGTGCTCCCGGCAATGGTTACCTTCTGCGGGAGACCGGGCGGTTTGCCCATAGCGCCACATACATTGCCCAACTGGCGAAACAGACCGGTTGGCAGGTGATCAGTCAGGAGACAACCCAGTTGAGAAAGGAGCGGGGTGACTGGGTAATGGGCGAATTATGGCTGTTTAAAATGGCGGAGGGCTGATGAAACGAAGGGGCTCGCCGGTCTTCGGGTGGCAAAAGCCGAGAGTGGTGGCATGCAGCAGCATTTCCCCCCCCTCCCGGCCACTACCATAGAGGCTGTCACCGACAATTGCCGCACCAAGTCCCAGGGGGTGGGCGGCGTGCACCCGCAGCTGATGGGTTCGACCGGTTATCGGCTTCCAGGCGATTCGGCTGCAATCTCCTTCAACGGCAATTCGCCGCCAGAGGCTGAGCGATGGTTTACCGTGGACCGGATCGTAGATCTGCCGTGGCCGGTTTGCCGGGTCGAGCCGAAGAGGCAGGTCGATTGCTCCGCCGGGGGCAGCGACAATGCCCTGCACCACCGCCAGATAGCCTTTGTCAACCCGGCGCTGGGCAAACTGTTGGCTGAGCTTTTTCTGGGCCCCGGTGGTGACGGCAAAAACCATCAGTCCTGAGGTAGCCATGTCCAAGCGGTGGACTGCCGGTTGGCAAATCATCGCTGGAAAGAGGCGACGCAGACGATGTGCTGCGCAGTCCTGCTTATCCGGGCCCCTGCCGGGGACGGCAAGCAATCCGCCGGGTTTGTTGATCACCACAATCTCCTCGTCGTCATAGAGGATCTCCATCTCCCAGGAGGGAGGCGGCTGGCCGTTTTCCATCGCGCTTAGCCGTTGCAGCCGCAGAGCATGCGGCCGAGTATCGGCGCACACTTGCTGCTGCAGGCTGAGTAGAATACGCCATGGCGCCGTTTCCCGGCTGACCCCTCCCGCCCCCAGTAGAATTCCGCCATGCTGATTGGCCGCAATCCCCGACGGGCTGCCAGATCAATCAACTTTGGTGCACAGCAGTCGCCGGTGCCGCTCGGCATGTTGCCGTCTCCCAGAAAGGCCTCCTGCAGAGCAAAACTCTCGCCCCGGAAGTTGTGTAAGCGATAAAGACGATGAATCTTTCCCATTAATTCACGGGAAAGCCTCCGCCGATCCCGGCGGAGGTTGAGCAGCTGCGCCGATTGCTCAGGGGAACTGCTGATCTGTTCCCCCAGGGCCTTTATCTGCACCTCGACTGGATGGGTCAGCGTGGTGAACACCGCCAGATCAAAGAGTGGCGGTGCCCAGCCGGGCAACACCCAGACCCCGTTATAGCTGCCTGAGAAGGCGTAGAGCTGGGTCTTTTCGCCAGTGGGAGTCAAGGCTACGAGGATACCAAACATCTTGCCGCATGCCGGGCCAAAGAGGAGGTCAGTGCGCAGTTCAGGCCGATCAGCGCAGCAGTCACTGAAGAGGTCGATGGTTTTGCTGGAGGCCAGTTTCTCCATCAACTCCAGGCAGGCACTGTCTGCACCGGCAGACGGCAGACGATGCTCGCAATGACAGTTCCGACAGTAGCCTCCGGTGGAGGAGGGCAGCAATGGTGGGAGATCTGCAAACAAGCGGTGCCTGAGCTCTGGTGGTTTTCCTGCCGATTATCCTGGAGAGGACTTGCCAGCGGCTGGAGCCGGCTTACCTTTTCGAGAACATACCGACTCGGCATGGCGGCTGGCCGGCCCGGGAGAATTTGGTTGTTGTTGGCAAGGTGATGACCGAAAAAGTGTACCTTGATTCCGTCCCGGCTGCAAGTCTGGATGGCCGCCAGGCTGTTGAGGAAGGATGCGCTTTCCCGGGGGCTTGGTGCTTGTCGAGATGAAAAGTGGAGGGGTTTCTATGCAGCCGCAGCAAGACGGACCGGTTGGCGCTTTTGGGGCATTGAGCCCGGACCGGGTGCTCAATTTGGTGGAAAAGGGGCTGGGGGTACGCTGCAACAATCTCTTCAGGTCGTTGAACAGTTATATCAATCGGGTCTTTGAGGTCGAAACTGAGGAGGGGGTTCGGCTGGTGGTCAAACTCTACCGGCCGGGGCGCTGGAGTTGCGAAGCGATCGCTGAAGAACACCGTTTCCTCGAGGATCTGGCGGAGCAGGAGATTCCGGTGATTGCCCCTTTGCGTCTGCAGTCTGGAACCAGCCTTGGCCAGAGTGAGGGGCTCTTTTTTGCGGTTTTTCCTAAATGTGGCGGACGCAGCGTCGATGAATTCACCGAAGAACAGTGGCTGCAGCTTGGTCGATTGCTCGGCCGGGTGCATAAGGTTGGCGAGAGCCGTCAGGCTGGTCACAGAATCACCATGTTGCCCAACTTCTCCACCAAAGATCAACTGGAATATCTCCACCGATCGGCAGCGGTGCCTGAGGATCTCAAAAAGTCGCTCAGTGAGGCAGGACAGGCGGTGGTTGATGAAATCACCCCGCTTTTTTCCGGGCAGGAGATTATCCGCATCCATGGCGATTGCCATTTTTCCAACCTCATCCACCGTCCTGGCGAATCGCTTTACCTGATTGACTTTGACGATATGGCGATGGGCCCGGCGGTTCAGGACATGTGGATGCTGCTCCCCGGTGTTCCTGAAGATTCTGCCT
>JAZBOD010000314.1:0-6956 GCA_036350955.1 Desulforhopalus sp.
CCGAAAGCCCAGTGCGCTGGAAGAATGCCGATCAACGAAAAGGGGATGGCCGCCATCACCACCAGTGGCGTGATGTAATTCTTGAACCAGCCGACCATCAGCATATAGATGAGGACCATCACCACACAAAAGGCCAGGCCGAGGTCGCGGAACACTTCGAGGGTAATATGCCACTCCCCGTCCCATTTCATTGCCGGCTGGTTTTCGGCAAACGGCTGATTCATATTGTAGATTTTTACCTTTTCCGTCCGGCCGCCGTAGTCACGGCCGTCCAGTTCGGCAAGGCGTTGGTTGATCTCGAAGATCGCGTAAACCGGACTCTCCACCAGATCGGCGACGTCGGCGGTAACGTAGATTACCGGTTTGAGATTTTTCCGATAAATCGGCTGTTCCACCACGCTTTCGGAGACCGTTACCAACTCCCGCAAGGGAACGAGGGGAGCGTCCGGTCTGGTTGCTGAACGCAGGGAGATGTTGAGGATCGAGTCGACCCTGGCACGAAGCTCAGCAGGGAGTTGCAGCACCATATTCACTGGTTCTTTTTCTGTCGGCTGGTGGAAGAGATCAAAGGAATATCCCCGGATGGCGATATCGATCGCCTGGGTTATCTCTCTTTCCGAAATGCCGTTGAGCGCGGCTTTCTCCTTGTCGACGGTGAAAATTTTCCGTCGATGTTCATCTTCTCGGAACCAGTCGACGTCAACCACCCCGGGCGTGGCGGAAATGATGGCTTTCACCTCGGTGGCCAGATCTACCCGATCCTGCTCGGTCGGCCCGTATATTTCCGCGACGAGGGTCTGCAGGACCGGCGGTCCCGGCGGGACTTCCGCCACAGCTACTGCTGCTCCGTGGCTCTCGGCAATGGCCGTCAGGCCAGGGCGAATTCGGGTGGCGATATCGTGACTCTTCAAGGCGCGAGCATGCTTGGGGAGAAGGTTGACCTGGATATCCGCCACCGTAGGACCGCTGCGCATGAAGTAGTGGCGGACCAGCCCGTTGAAATTATAGGGGGAAGCTGTGCCGATGTAGAGCTGGAAATCGGTGACTGTTGGCTCCTGGCGCACCACTTCGGCCATTTCCAGAGCGACCCGGGCGGTATGTTCCAGGGTTGACCCCTCCGGCATGTTGAGGATCACTTGAAATTCGCTTTTGTTGTCAAAGGGGAGCATCTTCACTTTGACCATCCCAAAATAGACCATGCTGCAGGCGCCAAGAAGAAGAGCGGTGATCAGCGCGAAGAAAATCAACCGCCATGCGGCATGACCGAGCAGGGGATCCATGATTCGGTGGTAGAGCCGGGTAAAAAAATCGTCAGGTGCGGTCTCCTCTGCCTCATCGGGTCGCAGAGCCTTTTGTTTTTTCAGAATATGGGTTGCCGCCCATGGGGTAACGGTAAAGGCAATGAGCAGCGAGAAGAGCATCGCCGCCGAAGAACCGATCGGAATGGGTCGCATATAGGGCCCCATCAAGCCGCCGACAAAAGCCATCGGCAGGATGGCGGCGATGACCGCCCAGGTGGCGAGGATAGTTGGATTGCCCACCTCGGCGACGGCCTCGATCGCCACATCGGTTCGTGAACGGTTGCGGTTGCCGGGAAGGCGGAGGTGACGAACGATGTTTTCGACCACGACAATCGCATCGTCGACCAGGATGCCAATGGAAAAGATCAGGGCAAAAAGGGTGATCCGGTTGAGGGTATAGCCATAAAGATAAAAGACCAGCAGGGTCAGGGCCAGGGTTGAGGGAATGGCCAGCATCACCACCATCGACTCCCGCCAACCGAGGAAGAAGAGGATCAACAGGGCCACGCCAAAGACGGCAATGCCCATATGGAGGAGCAGTTCATTGGACTTCTCGGCGGCGGTTGCACCGTAATCTCGAGTGACGCTGACCTGCAGATCTTCTGGAATGAGGCGGCCACGCAGGCTTTCCACCTTGCTGGTGACATCTTCGACCACACTGACCGCGTTTGCCCCCGGGCGTTTGGCGATGGAGAGGGTGACCGCCGGGGCCAGACCATGTTGCCCGGTGCTGCCGTGCAGGACATAATTAACAGGCTCTTCTGGGCCATCAGTGATTGTCGATACCTCATCAAGATATACCGGTCGGCCGCCATAGACACCGACGACTATCCGGCCGATTTCGGCGGCGCTCTCCAGGAAACTGCCGGTCTGCAACTGTATCTCCTGATTGAGTCCGCGAAGATTGCCAGAATGGGACTGGCTGTTTACCGCCTGGATTCTCGGGGCCAGCTCGTTGACCGTAAGATTTCTCGCGGCCAGGGCCAGAGGGTCAAAGCGAATGGTCAGCTCTCTTCTGTTGCCACCGATCAGTTTGGTCTCGGCGACATCCTTGATGCTCTTCACCGCATCATCAACCTGGGCGGCGAGACGGCGCAGAGTGAAATGGTCATATCCCTCACCGTGGAAGGTGAGGGCCATGATCGGGACATCGTCGATGGTGTGCGGTTTGATCAACGGCGGTTGAACGCTGTGGGGGATCCGGTCAAAATTGGTTTCCAGTTTCTGGTTGAGTCTGACTATGGCGTTTTCGAGGTTTTCCCCGACATAAAAGCGCACAACCAGCAGACTTGAACCGGGAATGGAGGTTGAGTAGATATATTCAACCCCGGGAAGCTCATAGAGCAGCTTTTCCATCGGGATGGTCAACCGTTCCTCTATCTCTTTCGGGGTTGCCCCGGGCATACTGACCAGAACATCGATCATCGGCACCTTGATCTGGGGTTCTTCTTCCCGCGGCAGCATCAGCACGGCAAGCAGACCAAGCAGCAGTGAGGCAAGGATCCCCAGAGGGGTGAGTCTTGAGTTGACAAAAGCCCTGGCGAGCTTTCCGGCAAAACCGGAGGTGTTGATGGTCGATTCAGTCATGATTGCTGGTTCTTTTGGCGAGGGACGAGAATGGTTAACGAATCTCCACGGGTTGTCCGTCGATCAGGGTGGCGTTGCCGCTGATTACCACCTGTTCCTGATCGTCAAGACCGCTGAGGATTTCGACTCGATCGCCCTGCTTAGCGCCTGGACGGACGAGGCGGAGCTGTGCTCTCCCCTGGTCAACGACAAACACCGTCTTCATCTGGCCATAGGGAAGAATTGCCGAAGCGGGAATGGTGAGGGTCTCCGCTTGCTCCATAGCGATAGTCACCCGGGCAAACTGTCCGGATCGTAACAGCGGATTGGCGGGTAGACGGATCTTCACCGGTACCGTACGGGAGGTGGCATCAGCAGTGGGGGAGAGTTCGCTGACCTCCCCCTCAAGGCTCAGGTTGGCAGAGGGAACCTGCACGGCGAGCCGGTCACCTTTGCTGACCTGGAGCATCAGCGCTTCAGGCAAATCGGTTATGATCTGGTGGCGGTTTTCCGACTCTATTTTCAGCAGGACCTTCGCCGGGGTAGCAAGATCTCCAACATTGACAAATTTACGGGTGATAATCCCGGAAAAGGGTGCGGTGATTCTGGTATAGTCAGCCATTGTCCTGGCTTGACGATACCCGGCTTCGGCAATTTTTTCGGCATCTCTGAGGGATTTGACGCTCTCCTGGGTGGCGGCGTTCTTCTCAAGAAGGCTCTCTTCGCGGGCCAGATTTCGTCTGGCTTGCGCCAGTTGGGCTTCGGCCTGCTGTAGTTGGGCGGTAATCTCTCCGGCAACCAGTTCAACCAGCAGATCCCCCTGGGCAACCCTTGAGCCGAGATCAACCGGCAGCAGGACGATATTGCCTGAGATTTTGGTGGACACCTCTGCCTGGTCAACGGCTTCAACGGTACCGACCACCTCGGCGAGATGTGCAGCAATGTCGGTCCGAACCCGATCGACTGACACCGGAGCGGCTGCCAGGACCGGGGCTTCACTCCGGCTGGCGATCTCCTCGGTACTGCAGCCGGTCAGGGTCACATGAAGAGCCACGCCAAGCAGCATGGCCACGGTGGGGGAATAACGCATCCTCGTTTCTCCTTGGTTGAGAGGACTATTTACGGAAATTGGCTCAGTCCCGTGGCCCGGCGGAGGTTGGCGACGGCGGTCCGGACACCGGTGTCGGCCGCCAGTTGCCTGGCCTGGGCATCGGAAAGGCGTAGTTCAAAATCGATCAGGTCGGAAGCGAGGATAACCCCTTGGCGAAACCGGGCACGACTGAGCCGGGCCGCCTCCTGCGCCACCTCGACCATCTTTTCGGTCACCGCCAGCCTCTCCCGAGCCTGCTGGTAGTCGAGTTGAGCCTGTTCCAGGTCAAGATTGAGCGCCAGCTCGGTTTTTTTGCGCAGGGCCTGAATCTTTTGCAGACGCAATGTGGCGAGAGTGATCCGTGAAGCAGTGTTTCCCCCATCAAACAGCGAATATTGCAGACGAATGCCGGCCATCCACGAGTCGCCGCTTTCTTCGGTGATCCAGCCCTGGTTCACCTGGTAGTCGGCAAAGGTGTCGAGGGAGGGGAGTTGGCCGCTGCGGGCCCGCTCGATCTCCGCCATGGCAAAAGCCTCCTGAGACTTGAGTTGCAAAAGTTCGTGGCGGTTACGGTAATCGAGGGTGTCCGGGACCTCCTGGGTATCGCCTGCGGCAACGGCGACTTCACTGGCAGGTAAACCGAGGAGGTTGGCAAACCCGCGTCGGGCCAGTTGCAGGTGGTGGCGGCTGCGGATGAGATTTTCGCTGGCGACACTTTGCTGCAACTCGAGGTTGAGCAGATCCTGGCGGAGCAGGTCTCCTGCTTCGAATCTGGCAAGGCCGACCTGCAGTGATGCAGTAATTGCATCCAGGGATTCCTCTCGGACCTGGACAAGCTGTTCAGTCTGGATGATCGTATAGAATGCCCGCAGCACTTCAAATCCCAGCTGTTGGTGGACCGCGAGCTGGTCGGCTTTGGCCATTTCGACATCCGCCTCGGCTGCCATCTTTGCCGCCCGGTTTTCTCCACCATCATAGAGGCGATAGCTCACCCCGGCCTTGAGTTGCAGATTGTCGGTTGTTCCGGGCTCGTTGAAATCAATACCTTCGTTGTATGCGCCTTGATTGAGGAGAGAACCAAAGGCGTACATTGGGTTATTGGTCTGGCCGTATTCGGCAGCGAGATTGAGTTGAGGGAAGTCGGCTGAGCGGGCAATGTCAACCACTGCTCGTGCTTCTTCAATTTTTTTTAAGGCGATAGTGCTGTCCGGGTTCTCGGCAAGGGCAAATGTGACCGCCTGGCGGGCGGTCCAAACCTCGGGAATGTGCACATTGGTCGACTGGTCGACTGGGTCCTGGGCGTGGCTGGCCGTAGCAAAAAGAGCTAGTGCCAGGAAAAGAACGGAAGGTTTCATAGGGGCTCCGGTCTTCGAAATCTAATTAAGTAAATAATTTAATATTTTAATACTGCTCGCTAAAGATGTCAAAGACAAACGGTGCGAATGTCTTGTGACAGTTGGCAGCGGTGCATGGTTCCTGGTGGTAATCAGAGAAAAACTATTGAACATTACGTCAAAATTTAGCGCTGATTACCAGAGCGGTCAAGACAATAGTGGCGCGGTTTATCCCGGCATGGTTGGTCCTTAAACAAAAAAGAGATCCCTCTCGGTGAATCTTGCCAGTCTGGCAGAGGGGCAATCGTCTGCGTACAAAATAATGCGGATCACCAAAAATCGCTTGACGGAGTGAAGGCCGCATTGTACTAACTGATTACTCAGTCAGTTTTATAACCCCGATGAAATTCCACAGGATTAGGGCGAACGCAGCGTATGGCAAAGATGTCAAAAAAACAGGCCATTTTGGAATTGGCAACTGTGCTTTTTGCCGATAAGGGTTTTACCAAAACGTCTATGACCGAAGTGGCCAAATTGGCCGGAATTGCCGGGGCAACCATTTTTTATCATTACAAAACCAAAGAGGAACTCTTTGTCGCAGTTATCGAAAGTGTCAAGGTTGGTGTTCTGCAAGAATATTGCGCAAGTTTTAAAGATTGCAACGAAAAATTCCCTAATGGTTTGGAGATGCTCCTCGCCGCGGTCTCCTTTCATCTGCATCTGGCTGATTCGAAAAAGCAGTGGTTTCTCCTGCTTCGCCACCACTTTACCCATGAGCTTGCCGCAGTAAATCGGGATTGTCGGCGTCATCTTGCCGAAATTTACGAGTGTTTGATCAAAATCTTCGAAAAGGCATTGGCCATGGGCATTGAGGACGGATCGGTTCGTCAACTGTCACCAAGAAAGACCGCGTTGATTATTCTTGCCATGGTTGACGGTATTGAACAATTGGAAAATAACCGGCTGTACGATGCCTCGGCGCTCTATGGAGAGTTGCTGGTGTCGTGCCGTCATATGATTCAACAGTGATCGAGAAAAGGAACCGAGATGGTAAAACGAATTTTCCCTTTTTTACAATGGCTGCCGGGCTATAGCGTCGGCTTCCTCCGTCAGGATCTTCTTGCCGGGCTGACTGTTGCGCTGGTCCTGATACCCCAGTCAATGGCCTATGCCCAACTGGCTGGTTTGCCCTCCTATTACGGGCTCTATGCCGCTTTCCTGCCTCCGACCGTGGCGGCACTTTTCGGTTCGAGTCGGCAACTGGCCACCGGGCCGGTGGCAGTGGTCTCACTGATGACCGCAGCCTCCCTGGCACCACTGGCGTCGGCCGGGAGTGAAGGGTACATCGCCTATGCGATGCTTCTTTCCCTCCTTGTTGGCGTATTTCAGTTCCTTCTCGGGGTACTCCGTCTTGGCCTGGTGGTCAATTTTCTCTCTCACCCGGTGGTCAATGGCTTCACCAACGCCGCGGCAATCATTATTGCCACCTCCCAGCTCTCGAAAATGTTCGGGGTCAATGTTGATACCCTGGAACACCATTACGAAACCATAATCGAGGTGTGCAGGAGCGCCGCCCACTACACCCACCTGCCAACGCTGATGTTTGGTGTGGGCGCCTTTTTGATCATGTTCTGTCTGAAAAAATTTGCGCCGAAGATCCCCAAC
>JAZBOD010000315.1:0-3893 GCA_036350955.1 Desulforhopalus sp.
CCACTCGTAAACCCTTTTTCTTTTTTCCACAGTTTTCCCGCACTCTCAGCAGACCCAACCTGAAGATCAGAGCCTGATGGGAGGCTCAACCGCTGCCATTCGTCTTTGCCATGGCGATTTGCCTGATCGGGGTGGTCGTGCTTACATTATCCCCCATCAGTACTCGATTGGTGGTTTTTCCGGCCGTTCAGGCCAGCTCTTGCCGGCACCCGATTTCGGCCAGCGAGAATACTCAGCACCGCAAGGAGGAGCAATGAAGATATTTATTCCCGGCGGCCTCGGTTTTGTCGGCACCCATCTCTGTCGTGCTCTGTTGCAGAACGGACACGAGGTAACTGCCGTGGGCAGGCGGCCAAACCCCGGCAACATGATCGACCATCCTTCGTTTAGCTATCTGGCAGCAGATACCACCAAGCCTGGGGAGTGGCAGCGGCGGTTGGCCGACCAGGAAGTGGTCGTCAACCTGACCGGCAAATCGATCTTTACCCTGTGGACCGAAAAGGCCCGAAAGGAGATCTACGACAGCCGGATTCTGACCACCCGAAACCTGGCGGAGAGCCTGGCGGGTCGGTCCGATGCGATTTTTCTCAGCACCTCGGCCATCGGCTATTACGGGGATCGCGGTGACGATGTGCTCGGCGAAGACCAGCCGCCGGGAAGTGACTTTCTCGCCACGGTGAGCAGGGATTGGGAGCGTGAGGCAATGTCGGCGGCAGCCGGCGGCAACCGGGTCGCTCTGCTGCGTTTTGGCATCGTTCTTCATCGCCACGGCGGAGCGATGGCCTCGATGATTCCGGCCTTCAAACTTTTTCTCGGCGGCCGCCTGGGAAGCGGCAGGCAATGGTTCCCATGGATTCATCTGGACGATCTGGTTGCTGCCTCGCTCTTCGTCATCGATCACCCTGAACTTTCCGGCCCACTGAACTTCTGTGCGCCGCAGCCGGTGCGCAACACTGAGCTGACCAGTGCCCTGGCCAAAAAACTGAACCGACCAGTGATGCTGCCTACCCCATCCTGGGTGATGACCACCCTGCTCGGGCAATTTGGACAAACCCTGCTCAACAGTCAGCGGGGTAAGCCCGCAGCACTGCTCGAGTCCGGTTTCTCCTTTACCTACAAAACCCTTGACACGGCTCTGGCGGAGATCATCAAAGCGTGAAAACTCTCCTTGTGCATAACAGCTGGTCGCCAGGTGAGAATGGCTATGCCGCGTCGAGGACCTGCCGAACCTTGTGGGACAACTGGTTCATCGAAAACGGCTTCTGCATGAATTGCGCACCCTGATTGAGAACCCCGTGCTCTTTAATAACGTTGGCGGTGTAGCCGGACATGAACAGCCGCTTGAGCTTCGGGAAGCGGGAAAGGAGATTTTCGCCCAACTCCCGGCCATTCATCTCCGGCATGACCACGTCGGTCACCAGCAGGTCGATTTGGCCCTGGTATTCATCAGCCAGGCGGATCGCCTCACCCGGGGAGTTGGCGGCGAGCACGGTGTAGCCCAGCCGGGTCAGCATCAAGGTGGTCATTTCGAGGATTGCCAATTCGTCCTCGACCAGGAGGACAGTTTCCTGGCCCCGTTCAGTCTGGAGAATCGTTGGCCTTTCTGGCCCACTCGCCGATTTATCGTGTCGGGGGAGATAGATTTTAAAGGTTGTTCCCTGGTCCGGCTCGCTGTAGACGTTGATAAAACCGCGGTTTTGCTTGACCATGCCAAAAACTGACGCCAAACCCAGGCCGGTCCCCTTGCCCTGCTCCTTGGTGGTGAAAAAGGGTTCGAAAATATGGCTCAGGGTTGCCTGATCCATGCCTTTTCCGTCGTCGCTGACCGCCAGGAGAACATACTCACCGGGCAGACAGTTGAGGTGCGTCGCACAAGAGGTCTCGTCAAAGCTTGCCACGGAGGTTTCGATAGTGATTTTGCCGACGCCGCTGATCGCGTCCCGGGAGTTGACACAGAGGTTGGCCAGCAGCTGGTCGATCTGCGCCGGGTCGACTTTCACCGGCGGGAGGTTTTCCCCGGGTTGCCACTGCAGGTTGATATCTTCGCCGACCAGCCGGTGGAGCATCTTCAGCATCCCTTCGACCGTGTGGTTTATCTCGATGATTTGCGGGGCAACGGTCTGCTTGCGGGCAAAGGTCAGGAGTTGCCGGGTCAGGGCCGCAGAACGTTTGGCGGCCTGTTCAATGACCAGCAGGCTGGCATGGACCGGGGTTACCGGGTCTGCTTCCTCAAGGGCCATTTCAGTATGGCCGAGGATTACCCCGAGCATGTTGTTGAAGTCGTGGGCCACCCCGCCGGCCAGCCGGCCGACCGATTCCATCTTCTGCGCCTGGCTCAGCTGGGCCTGGAGTTTTTCCTTCTCCTCCTCGGCCCGTTTCCGGGCGGTGATGTCGACAATGTCGGTAACAAAATAGAGCGCTGCCCCCTGCTCATCGCGCAGGAGGGTGACACTGACATCGGCCCAGATAATCTCCTGGTTCCGGTGAATGTAGCGCTTTTCGAAGCGATAGTTGTTCTGCTGCCCAGAGACCAGGGCCTGGGCGGCCTCCCGGCTTTTGCCCAGGTCGGCTGGCAAGGTAAGGGTGGCAAAGTCGAATTTATCCAGTTCAGCCGGGGTGTAGCCGAGCATCTCGGCAAACGCCTGGTTGACCTTGAGCAGGGTGCCGTCCGGCGCGGTCAACGCTTTGCCGATGTTTGATTGTTCAAAGGTCCCCCTGAACAGCGCCTCGCTCTCCCACAGGGCCTTTTCCGCTTCCTTGCGCTGGGTGATATCGGTATGGGTGCCGAACATCAGCAGCGGTTGGCCGTCCTCGGTGCGGGATATGAGCCGGCCACGGTCCCGGACCCAGACCCAGTGGCCCTCTTTGTGACGCATCCGCGACTCAAAATCGTAATAGGCCCTTTCGCCGGCAAAATGTTCGGCCAGGAGTTTGGCACTGTGCGCCAGGTCATCCGGGTGGGCAAATTTCTTCCAGGTGCTGATCGTCACCGGCACCAATTCGTCGAGGGTATAGCCGATTATTGCCGCCCAACGCTGGTTAAAGATGGTTTCGCCGGTTTGGACGTTCCACTCCCAGGTGCCAATCCGGGTTGCCTCAATGATATTCTCCAGGCGCCGGTGCTCGGTTTTCAGGGCTTCGGCGGCCCTTTTCCGTTCGCTGATGTCCCGGCAAAAGCAGACCATTTGCCCGCCATCCTGGTCGAGCCAGGTAACCGATATCTCAACGGGATAGATGGTCCCATCCTTGCGGCGGTGCAGTGTCTCGAACATTTCCGAGCCGTGGGTTTTGATGCGGTGGATCCGGGTCGCCGTTTCTTCAGGGTTTTCAAGGGCGTCAAGGTCGCTGATGGTAAGCTCGAGGAGCTCTTCGCGGCAATACCCGGACATCGCGCAGTAGGTTTGGTTGACCTCCTGGAGGAAACCTTTGGCATTGATTACCCAGAAACCCTCTCCGGAGGTGTCGAGGATCTTCTGCAGATAGCGCTCGCGGGACTCGACCTGGCTGGCGGCTTTTTTTCGCGCGGTAATGTCCGTACTGAACCCTTGATAGTAGAGCAACTCGCCATGCTGATCATAGATTGCCTGGGCATTGAGTGAGACCCAGAACACCGAACCGTCCCTACGGCGATGGCGATATTCATGGTTTATCAGTTGCCCCATTTCCCGTAATTGTCGTTGAAAACTCTCCCTCTCCGCTGGAACGGCGTATATTTGGCGGCTGATATCGGTGATTGCGGCGATCAGTTCCGCCGGAGAGGAGTAGCCGTAGATCCGGGCCATGGCCGGATTGGCAAAGGTCAACTGTCCTTCAGGGGTAGAGGTGAAGATACCGACCGGAGAAAACCAGACAATATCTCGGCAGGTTTCAGGCCGTAAGGGAGCGATATCTGG
>JAZBOD010000316.1:0-2946 GCA_036350955.1 Desulforhopalus sp.
GACCACTGGCTTGGCCGCAGCAGGGGAGGGCAGGAGGTGCAGGTCGCCTTTTATGGCGGCTCCTTCACCTGCCTGCCCGGTGACCGGCAGGAGGCACTGCTTGCCGCGGTGCAACCGGCGCTGCGCACCGGTCGGGTTGCCTCGATCCGCCTCTCCACCCGGCCCGACTGCCTTGATCCGGGGCTCTGTCGCTGGCTGGTCGGCCAGGGGGTGAAGGTGGTGGAGCTTGGCGTGCAGTCGCTGAGCGATCCGGTGCTCGACGCTGCCGGCCGGGGCCATAGCGCCGAGCAGAGTTGTGCCGCAGTGGCGCTGCTCCGTGCTGCCGGACTCGAGGTCGGCCTGCAGCTGATGCCCGGCCTGCCGGGGGAGAGCTGCCGCTCGTTTTTGCAGACCATCACCCAGGTGATCGCCCTGCGCCCCGATTTTGTCCGCCTCTACCCGGTGCTGGTGCTGGCCGGCTCGGGGCTTGAGTTGCTTTACCGCCAGGGGGGCTATCGGCCGCAGAGCCTTGGCCGGGCGGTGGCCCTGGTCGCCAGGTGTTATGAACGGCTTACCGCGGCAGGGATCCGGGTGGTGCGGATGGGGCTGCAACCGACCCCTTCGCTGACCGAGGCCCTGATCGCCGGCCCCTTTCATCCGGCCTTTGGGGAACTGGTCCTCGCCCGGCTCTGGTTGCGCCGGCTGCGGGCCCGGCTCTGCCGGCTCCGGCCACAGGAGAACCTCACCGTCCACGTCTCCCACCGCGACCGTTCGGCGCTGGCCGGGATGGGCGGCGGCAACATCAGGCGGCTGGCCGAACTCGGCTACGCCGGCCGTCTGCAGATTATGACCGATAAAACCATGGTCCGGGGAAGTATCCGTTATGCTGTCGATTAACCACCTCGATATCCGCTACGGCGATAAACATCTCTTTAAAGATATCTCGGTTCAGGTCTACCCCGGCAACCGCATCGGCCTGGTGGGGGTCAACGGCGCCGGCAAGACCACCCTGCTGAAGATCATGGCCGGGATTGCCGCCGCCGACGACGGGGTGGTCAACCTGGCAAAAAATTTTACCATCGGCTATCTCGCCCAGGAGTCGAGCGAGCTCTTCTCCCCAAAAAGCCTGCTTGAGGAGGCCCGTACCGCCTTTGCCCCGCTGCTTGCCCTGCAGGCCGAGGCGGGCCCGCTGCACCAGCAGATGGAGGAGATGGACCACACCGGCGAGGCCTTTACCCAGCTGCTCCAGCGCCAGGGGGAGATTCAGCACCGTCTTGACGCCAGCGACATCTACACCATCGACGGGCGGATCGAAAAGGTCCTGCTTGGCCTGGGCTTTCGTCGTGAGGACATGGCCCGGCCGGTCTCGGCCTTTTCCGGCGGCTGGCAGATGCGGATCAAGCTGGCAAAGATGCTCCTTGAGGAACCCTCGCTGCTGCTGCTTGATGAGCCGACCAACCACCTCGATCTCGACTCGCTCACCTGGATCGAGCAGTTTCTCCGCAACTACAAGGGGGCGATGGTGATCATCTCCCATGACCGGACCTTCCTTGACCGGGTCACCGAGCTCACCTGGGAGATCAGCTTCGGCCGGCTCGACGTCTACAAGGGCAACTACAGCTACTACCTCAAGGAGAAGGCGGAGCGGCGGGCGATCGAGAAGGGGGCCTACGACAACCAGCAGGCAAAAATCAAGCAGACCATGCGCTTTGTCGAGAAGTTCCGCGCCAAGGCGACCAAGGCCCGTCAGGTGCAGAGCCGGGTCAAGCAGCTGGAAAAACTCGAACTGGTCGAACTGGCCGACGACGAGATGCAGGTGCGCTTCACCTTTCCCCCGGCGCCACCCTCCGGCCGCGATGTCCTCCGGGTGGAGGGGGTAAGCAAGAGCTATAACGGCAGCCCGGTCTTCACCGGGGTTGACCTGCTCTTTTCCCGGGGGGACAAGGTGGCGGTGGTCGGGGTCAACGGCGCCGGCAAATCGACCTTTCTCAAGCTGCTGGCCGGCCAGACCGACCGGGACTCCGGGACGATCCGGGTGGGCAGCAACGTCCTGCTCAGCTACTTCGGGCAGCACCAGGCCCAGGAACTGGCGCCGCAGTTCACCGTACTCGAGACCATGGCGATGGCCGGCGAGGACCTTACCGTCACCCGGATGCGCTCGCTGCTCGGGGCCTTTCTCTTTCGCGGCGAGGATGTCGACAAGAAGGTGGCGGTACTCTCCGGCGGCGAGAAGAGCCGGCTGGCCCTGGCGCGAATGATCGCCACCCCGGCCAACTGCATGCTCCTTGACGAGCCGACCAACCACCTCGACATGAGCTCCCAGGATGTCCTCCAGGCGGCGATGGCCCAGTACGACGGAACGATTATCGTCGTCTCCCACAACCGCTACTTCCTCGACGGCTTTGTCAACAAGGTCCTCGAGGTAAGAGACGGCCGGCTGACCATCTATGAGGGCAATATCGCCGAGTACCTGCTCAAGCAGGAGGAGCTGCGCGCCGAGGCCGAGGCCCGGGCCACCGCGGATGCTGCCGGGGCAGCGAAGACCAGCAAGACGGTTGAGTCAGCCGACAGCCGCAAGGAGAAAAAGCGCCTTGAGGCCGAGCGCCGCCAGGAGCGCAGCCGCCGCGCCGGCCCCTGGCTCAAGCAGCTCGCCGAGGCCGAGGAGAAGGTGGAGTTTTTTGAACGGCAAAAAGAAGAGCTCGAGGCGCAGATGGCCGACCCCGCCCTCTACGCCGACGAGAACGGCTGGGCCAAGGCCGGCAAGGACTACGCCGACTGCCAGCGCCGCCTTGAGCGCTGGTACGAAAAGTGGGAAACCGCCCAGCAAAAAATCGACCAAATCGACGCCGAGTTATAATTCGGGGTCAGGCTTGCAAGATTGCAAGATGGACAGTACCCAGCGGAGCAGGGGGGTGATTCATCTGGCTGGTGGCTCAGCCTTGTGTTGGGGAGGTAAAGAGCTTTACC
>JAZBOD010000317.1:0-3227 GCA_036350955.1 Desulforhopalus sp.
GGCCGATGCCCTGGCCGACGCCGGGCTCAAGGCCGCTGATATCGCCGCCGTCAACGCCCACGCCACCTCGACCCGGATTGGCGACCAGGTTGAATATCAAGCGTTGCGTGCGGTGTTTGGCACGGCACTGCCGCCGGTCAGCGCCAACAAGTCGCAGATTGGTCATGCCATGGGGGCTTCCAGTGCCATTGAGACCATCTTTGCCCTGCGCGGGATGGCAGAGGAGGTCGTTCTGCCGACCATCAATCACCTTGCTGACCCCGAGATGGCCATTGACTGCGTTGCCGAGGGGAAGAGGAGCCTGGCCCAGGAACATGTCATGAAAAATGCCTTTGGTTTCGGGGGATGTAATGCCTGTGCGGTTTTCACCCGGGTCAGGTAACGCGTGCAGGTGAGAAAAGCCAAGAAAAGACGATGAGAGCTCCGCTGAACAGAAAGGTCATGGTGATCGGCTATGCTGCCGCTACCTCGCTTGGCGCGACCTTGGCCAAAACCTGGCAGGGTGCAGCCGAGGGCAGGGCAGGGTTTCGCCGGCTGAGCCGGTGCGAGGTCGACACCCGGAGTAACGTGGTGGGCGAGATCCCGGACTGGAATCCGGCAGACTATCCCTATGTCACCCGCAAGGATGCGGCCATGTGGAATGCCGATTTCGTCTTCCTCTCCGTCGAAATCTGCCGCCAGGCGCTGGCCGATGCCGGACTGGTAATTGATGCCGCCACCGCACCGCGGACTGCCTGTCTGATCGGCTCGGCACTGAACGGCACCGACGCCTTTCGCATTGCCATGGACAACTACACCAGGCTCGGCCCGCTCAAGGTCAGCCCCTACCTGCTGCCCAATCTCTGCGCCAATCTCCCCGCGGGAAAAGCCGGGATGCTCCTCGGTTTCTCTGGGCCGATCTTCTCCCCCCAGGGGGCGTGTGCCTCGGGCAACCATGCCATCGGCATCGGCGCACGGATGATCAGGGACGGAGATTGTGATTTTGCTCTGGTCGGCGGAGTGGAAACCTGTCTCATCCCCGAGATCATCCTCGGCTTTGCCAACATGCTGGCGACGATCAATATTGCGCCAAAGGACAGGGCCTGGGCGGACCCGGCCCAGGCCTCCCGGCCATTCAGTATCGACCGCAAAGGTTTTGTCCTGGCGGAAGGTGCCGGGATACTCGTCCTTGCCGCCGAAGATGCCGTCAGGGCCCATGGCCTTGCCGCCAGAGCCGAGGTGCTGGGCGTTGGCTGGAACTCGGACGCCCACCATTTCACCCGGCCCAATCCGGCCACGGTGATCGAGGCGATCCGCGATGCCATTGACGACGCCGGGATTACTCCGGGGGATATCGGAGCAATCAATGCCCACGGCACCTCGACCCCGACCGGAGACAGTGCCGAGGCGGACTGTCTGCGCGCGGTTTTCGGCAGCCATTTGCCGGCAATCCCCATCTCCGCCAACAAGTCCCAGATCGGCCACTCTCTGGGAGCCTCGGCCGCCATTGAGGCGGCTCTCTGTATCGAGGCGATGCGCCGGGGAGTGGTGTTGCCGACGGTCAATCACCTGGCCGATCCTCGCCTTGCCGATCTTGATGTCGTCCCCAACATGCTCCGGCGGCATCCCCACGAACTGGTGCTCTCCAACTCCTTCGGCTTTGGCGGTACCAACTGCTGCATCGTTTTCCGAGGTTCCTGATGCGTCCCAAACCCTTTCTTCCCACCCAGCTGGATAATCCGAGCTATGTGCGGGACGGCAACAGCGGCCTGATCTGGCACCGCTGTGAACACCGCACCCAGTACGTCGATACCGATCGATCCCAGGTCGTCTACCACGCCAACTACCTGAGGTACTTTGAACTAGGCCGGGCCTCCCTGATGCGTGAGGCCCGCTACCCGTACAAACAGATTGAAGAGAGCGGCTATGTCTATCCGGTGATCAAGACCGAACTGAACTACTACTCGCCGTTGTACTACGATGACCTGATCTCGATCCACACCCGGCCGACCACCCTGGAGATGGTCAAGGTGCAGTTTGACTACCTGATCACCAGGGCGGATAACGGCGAGATCGTCTGCACCGGCTATACCCGTCACTGTGCGGTGAACCAAAAAGGCTATCCGGTGGAAATTGATCCGGGCACTGTTGAACTCTGGCACCAGTTCCCCCGCTGATGACCGCCGGCCGCTTCCCCGTGGTTATCCCGGTTCAGCCCTGGCTGGTTGACCACCATTTCCACGGCAGGGTGATTTTCCCGGCGGTGATGGCACTTTGTCTGCTGGCCCGCTCGACAGAGGAGCACTATTCAGGCCATAATGTCAGAATGATGGCGGATTGTCGACTCAGCAGGTTGCTGGAAATCGCCCCCGGACAGCGCGAAATCCCCGGGCAGATCGAGTTGGCCGGGGGTGCGGACGGGACAATCCGGGCCAGCCTTGGGACCTGCAAAAAACTGCAGAAGATGAGCAGGACGGTGATCCACTGCGAAGTGAGTTTTCCTGGCAAGAGTGCCTTTGTCGAGCAGGATACTGTGCCGCTGCACCCGGCGACCAACCAGGCAACCGTGGAGATCCCCACTACCCAGATCTATCAGCAGATGGTCCCCTTCGGCCCAGCCTTTCACAGCCTGTCCAGCACCCTGGTGCTTCAGGAAAACCGCGCCTGGGGGACCCTGCAGGCACCTGACCCGCCGGGGGCGGGTGCTGATCAGGGGCCTCTCGGCAACCCGTTCCCCTTTGACGGGGCGATGCACGCCGCCTGTGTCCATGGCCAGCATCTGGTTGATTTCGTCCCTTTTCCGGTGGGATTTGCCTCGAGGACCATTGTCCGGCCGACCCGTTCAGGGGAGCGCTACTTCTGTATGGTTCAGCTCGATGAGCGGAGGGCCGATGAACTGGTGTACCGGCTGGAGATTCGTGACCGGCAAGGCCTGGTGCGGGAAACCATCAACGGACTGCGGATGCGCGACATAACCGGTGGGACGGTCCCCTCTTTTTCCAAGAAGGAGCCTTAGGCAAAATGAAGATTTTCGTTCAAAATCAAGGCATGCGAAAAATTTTACCACAGGCATAGTGGATATTCCGAGGATAAAATTTTGAGCATAACGCCGTGTTTGGGCGAAAAGATTGTTTTGCAAATGGCTCAGGGAAAGCTGATTAACAGGGGAGCCGGTCACCGCTGCTGCCGGGATTGTTGCCCGGCTGTCACCCAGGCCAGACAGCGCTCCATGGTCACTCTGGTCAGCC
>JAZBOD010000318.1:0-18207 GCA_036350955.1 Desulforhopalus sp.
CCGACCCTGCGGACCGGGTTGAGGGAGTATTTGGGATCCTGCATCACCATCGAGATCTGTCGACCACGGATCCGGCGCAGCTCTTTTTCGGAAAGATCAAGGAGGTTTTCCCCTTTGAAATTGATGGTTTTTGCGGAAATATCGGCATAGGGCGGCAGCAGGCGAAGGATCGCCCGGGCGGTAATCGAGTTGCCCGAACCCGACTCGCCGACAATGCCCACCTTCTCCCGGTCCATCCGCAGGCTGACATCGTTGACTGCGGCAACTACTCCCCGTGGTGAGGGGAAAGCGACCCGCAGCCGGTCGACCTGGAGGAGAGGGGCATCGGCGGCGCTCATCAGCTGTCACTCCGCGGGTCGAGCACTTCGCGCAACCCGTCGCCGAGCAGGTTGAATGCCAGGCTGACCACAAAAATGGCGGTTCCCGGCATGGTAATCAGCCACCAGTGATCGAGGATGTAGGCCCGACCGGTGGAGGTCATCGCCCCCCACTCCGGCATGGGCGGCTGGGCACCAAGGCCAAGAAAGCCCAGGCCGGCGGCGGTGAGAATGATGCCAGCCATATCGAGGGTGACCCGGACAATCAGCGAAGAGAGGCAGAGCGGCATGATATGGCCGGTGATGATCCGGATCGGGCCGGCCCCCTGGAGGCGGATGGCACGGATAAAGTCGCTGTTTCTGACGGTGATTGTCTCGCCCCGGGCAATCCGGGCATAGGGGGGCCAGGAGGTGATGGCAATGGCGATGATCGCATTCTCTATTCCGGGGCCGAGGGCGGCGACGAAGGCGAGGGCGAGAATCAGCTTCGGAAAGGCGAGGAAGATATCGGTCAACCGCATCAGGACGATATCGATAACTCCGCCGAAATAGCCGGCCACGGTACCGACCAGGATTCCTACCGGAGCGGCGATGATTGCCACCAGACCGATGATGTAGAGGGTGAGCCGGGATCCCCAGACGATTCGGCTGAAGATGTCACGGCCGACCTCATCGGTGCCGAGGAGGTGACTGGTGGAGGGAGGCTGCAGCCGGTTGGTCAGGTCGGTGGCGATCGGGTCATAGGGGGCGATCTGCGGTGCGAAGAGCGCCATGATCACCAGGGCGGCAATGATCGCCAGGCCAAGTACCGCCAGGCGGTTTCGCCAGAAGAGGCGCAGACCGAGATAGGCGCGTCCCGCAGCCGCCTGGGCAGCCGAGGCCGGAGTGTCGCTGAGCAGCCACTCCCTGGTTCTGCTGATTTTGCTGGTTGGCGTCTGCATCACTCTCCGCTTATCGGGCTCGAGGGTCCATGACCTTATAGAGCAGGTCGGAAAAGAGGTTAACCCCGAGAAAAATCGCCCCGACCACGATGGTACTGCCAAGGACCGCGTTCATGTCGGCGTTGAGCAGGGAGTTGGTCAGGTAGAGGCCGAGGCCGGGCCAGGCAAAGACCGTTTCAGTAAGCACCGAACCCTCAAGCAGGGTGCCAAAACTCAAGGCAACCACGGTGATCAGCGGGATGGCGCAGTTGCCCAGGGCATGGCCCCAGATTACCCGCCATTCGGCAACCCCTTTTACCCGGGCAGTGAGAATGTACTCCTGGCGCAGCTGCTCAATCATAAAGGATCTGGTCATCCGCGAGAGATAGGCCATGCTGTAATAGCCGAGCAGCGACGCCGGCATGATCAGGTGGGAGATGGCGTTGCGGAATATTGCCCACTCTTTGGCCAGGGCGGCATCGATGAGGATCATGCCGGTAACCGGCGTGACGATATCCTCATAGAAGATATCCAGTCGACCGGGGCCGGGCAGCAGATCGAGTTTGGCATAGAAGACCATCAAAGCCAGCAGGCCAAGCCAGAAGATCGGCAGGGAGTAGCCGAGCAGACCGATGATCCGGGTGAGGTGGTCGAGGAAGCTGCCGCGGTTGACCGCTGAGAAAACTCCAAGGGGAATGCCGACCAGCACGCCGACAGCGGTGGCGATAACCGCCAGTTCGATGGTCGCCGGAAAGACCCGGAGGATATCGCTGAGCACCGGCTGGGCGGTGAGTACCGAAGTACCAAAGTCACCGCGCAGGACACTGCCGATATAGATGGCAAACTGCTGCCAGAGTGGCAGATGCAGGCCCATTTCCTCGAAAGCCCGCTGATAGACCTCTGCCGAGGCCTTGTCGCCGACCACTGCCAGCACCGGGTCGATCGGTACCACCCGGCCAATGACAAAGGTGATCAGCAGTAGGCCGACAAAGGTTATCGCGACCATCGACAGGAGGCGAATGGTCTGCCGGATCACGTTTTGCAGGCGGTTTGGGAAGGGCATCAGCAGATGGTGCGGAGAGTTATCGCAGGCAGCAGGCGGTGTTCGCCTCCGGCCGGCTGGCGACCGGAGGCGGGACTCCGCTTATTTGCTGGTTGCGTGGTAGAAGTTGCTGTCAAAACTCGGCCCGAGGATGAAGCCCTTGACATTGCTGCGGCTACCGAGGATTTCGATCTCCTGGAACATGATGACAAAGGGTGACACCGCCTGGTGTTCCCGCTGCAGTTCAAGGTACATCTCGGCCCGTTTGGCGGCGTCGCGCTCAAGCACCGCGGCGTCGGCCTTTGCGGTCATCTCTGGAATATCCCAGGCATTCCGCCAGGCGAGCGGCTTGGCGCTGGCATCGTCGGCGTTATCCGGGTTGCGGGCAAAGGTATCGGCGTTGGTGTGAGGATCCATATAGTCCGGTCCCCAGCGGCCGATGTAGATGTCATGGGTGCGGGCCCGGTACTTGGTCAGGGTCTGTTTCCCTTCACCGGGGATGATTTCCAGCTTGATTCCCGCCTGGGCCAGGGTAGCCTGGATCGCCAGGGCCATCGAGGTGGTGGGCTCGGTATTCCGGGTATCCATGGTCACCGAGAAGCCCTGTTCCAGGCCTGCCTCCTTGAGCAGCGCTTTGGCCTTGTCGACGTCGAGGCTGAAGGGGGCTCTTCCAGGGCGCCGAGGAAGCCCTTGGGCAGGAAGGCCTGGTGGACGGTGGCCTTGCCGCTGAGGATGCTTTGCGCCATGCCCTGGTAATCGATCAGGTACTTAAAGGCCTGACGGACCTGGGGGATCTGCAGGTACGCATTTTTCTGGTTGAGACCGAGGTACCAGACTGCCCCTTTGGGCCGGGAGGCAATAGTCACCTCGCTGTTGCCGGCCAGTCCCTTGATGTCGTCCGGCTGCAGGTTGCGGGCCAGATCGATGTCGCCCTTTTCGAGAAGCAGGCGCTGGGTGGCCGATTCGCTGATATGGCGGAGGATGACCCGATTCAATTTGGGCTTGTCGCCCCAGTAGGCCTGGTTGGCCTCAAGCACCATCGATTCCGAGGCCTTCCATGACTTCAGTGCGTAGGGGCCGGAGCCGGCATAGGCGGTTTTCAGCCAGTTGTAGCCGAGGTCGCCGTCCTTTTCGTTGGCCATCACCGTCTGCATGTCAACCACCGAACCGGGGGTGGAGGTCAGGCAGTAGAGGAAGAAGGTTGGCGCATAGGGCTTGTCGATCACCATTTTGACCGTATAGTCGTCAACCTTGACAATGGTCTGGTCGAGGTTGTCGGCCTTGAAACCGAACTGGGTGAGGATGAAGGCCGGGGACTTGTCGAGGAGCACCACCCTTTTCAGGGAGAAGACCACGTCGTCGGCGGTAAGGGTATTGCCCGAGGCAAAGGTGATCCCTTGACGAATTTTGAAGGTGAAGGTCAGACCGTCGTCGGAGATGGTCCAGCTTTCCGCCACCCCGCCGTAGATATCGCTGACATTGTCGACGTCGTAGTTGATCAGCCGGTCGTAGGTGTTGGCGGCGTACTCTGCCCCGGAAAATTCAAAAATTTCCGCCGGATCAAGGGTGATGATGTCGTCGATCTTGGTCGCCATCACCAGGGTGTCCGGTGGTGTTGCCGCCTGGAGCGGCGGCACCACCAGGAACAGCAGCATGGTCAGGGTGAGTAGCACTCTGTTCATTGATCTCCTCCTCTAGTTGAATTGTGTTGTCTGTGATATGAATCGACCAGCTGCGGATGCTCGGCCCGGCCTTACTTCGGCCAGAACGTACAACCAGCAGCCTATTGTAGGGTGCGCACCGCGCACCAACCAGCCAAGTCCAAGGGCAGCAAAGTGGTGCGTATGAGGCACCCTGTGCCAATCCAATCCAGTTAAAAACCAATGGCGGGAAGCACCCGGTCGGCGGTGAAGCGGACATGGTGTTCCATCAGCGCTCGAGCCAGGGATTCGTCACCGGCGGCGATTGCTTCTACAATTTCCAGGTGTTGCGGCGGGGCGAGCATGTGGTGTTGAAAATCGTCTGCGGTATAGTAGCCGCCAAAATAAAAAACATAGAGACTGGTGCGCCAGAACAGCTGCTGGCTGAACTGGATCAGATAGCTGTTACCGCTCAGTTCGGCGATCTTCGCATGGAAGGAGGCGTTGATTGCCGAATAGATCGCTTTTTTCCCGGTGGTACCGGTTTCCGCCTCGCCGGCGAGGATTTGGCGCAGTACGGAGATATCTTCTGCAGTCCGGTATCTGGCGGCGGCGGCGGCAGTGAGCCCGTCGATATGCTCCCGGGCAAAAAAGGCCTGCCGGGCATCGTCCCGGCTGGGAAAGGGAATATTGTAGCCCCGTTTTTTTTTCTTTTCGAGGAAACCTTCTGCCACCAGCCTGGTCAGGGCGTGGCGTACCGGAGTCCGGCTGCGCAGCTTCAGGGTGTCGGTCAGCTCGGTTTCGAGCAGGACGTCGCCGGGTTTGAAGCGATGCTCAAGGATCAGCGCGATGATCGCAGTATAAGCGTACTCTTCAAGGTTCTGCTTCACCATGGCACTTCGACGACAGTCGATAGGCTGGTTGCCCCGGGCGGGTTGCCGACAGGGAGATGACGACATTAATGTGCACATTACTGGAGCCGGCAAGCGGCTGTCAAGAGATTATGTTGCCTTGCTGCCAAAGGCGCATGCGGCCAACAGGGAGAAAATTTGGTGCGGTTAACTGGCCGGGAGCGCCCTCATTTAAAAAAGCCGAGCAGGGCATGGAGGGTGGTTAACGGGTGAGGTGGGCAGCCGGGAATAAAGAGGTCGACCGGCAGCAAGCTCTCCAGCCCTTGGCTCACCTCCGGGCTGTCGAAGAACGGCCCGCCGGAGATAGCGCAGGCGCCGCTGGCAATCACCACTTTTGGCGAGGGGACCGCCTCGTAGGTTGCCAGCAGGGCGGCCCGCATGTTTTTCGAGATCGGTCCGGTGACATGGATGCCATCGGCATGGCGGGGGGAGGCGACAAAATCAATGCCGAAACGAGCCAGATCAAAGAAGGGGGTATTAAGCACGTTGGTGTCCGCCTCGCAGGCGTTGCAGCCGGCGGCGGAAACCTGGCGAAGTTGCAGAGAGCGCCCAAAAAGTCGGCGAAAATGGCCCTTGGCATGGTCGGCGAGATCGGGCAGGCTGCCGTTGCTGACCAGTCCTTCACGGCTGGCACAGCCCAGTTCAAAATTGCTGGAAAAGTGGACAAAGGCGCCCTCGGCGACGTTTTCGCAACGGCCACAGAAGGTACAGCGGCCAAGGTCAATCTTTCGCTCTTCGGCAAGCACTGCCGCCTGGGGGCAGATGGCGGCGCACTGCCTGGCGATACAGGGATCGCACTCCTGGTTGATCTCGGGCCTGCCGCGGAACCGGTGATACAGGTTGATCGGTGTTTTGGGATAGTCGGTGGTTCGGTACCCCTGTTCGATCCGGTTTTTGATGATTTTTAACATCGGCGTATCCTGTTCGGCGCAGCCTGGAGGCAGAGCTAGAGATCAAAACCGCAATAGGAGAGATTGAAACTCTTATTGCAGAGGGGGAAATCGGATATTTCCTGGTTTCGCAGGGCCATTGCCAGCCCGGTCCAATTATGGAAAGAGGGATCCTTGACTTTGTAGCGGACGATTCTGCCCTGGTCATCAGTGAGCAGGCAGTGGGAGAGTTCCCCGCGCCAGCCTTCGTTGAGGGTTACCACAAAGCAGTCGGCCGCCAGGGAAAGGTCAGTCATGGTAGTTTTTGCGCTCAGTTCGGCCGAGCGGTTGAGCAGGTTCCTGATCAACAGGATCGAATGGCTGATCTCCTCCCGGCGTACGGTCGCCCGGCTCAGCACGTCGCCGTTGACCATACTGTTCCGGTTGACCGGCAGATGCCTGTACACTTCATCGGGAAAACTGCCCCGGACATCATAGGCAAGGCCCGAGGCGCGACCGCTGTAGCCGACCAGACCGAGATCCTCGGCCATAGATTTCGCGATGGTACCGGTGTGCTCAAAGCGGGCCTGGACGGTGTGCGCGCTAAAGAGCAGATCGCAGACGTTGCGGATTTCCGGTTCCAATTCCCGGAGCTTGTCCTCAATGATGGTCGATTGTTCGGTGGTCATGATCTGCGAGATTCCTCCGGGGAGGAGCAGACTTTTGCCAAAGCGGTTGCCACTGAGAACCAGCAGCAGATTGAGGAATTCTCCGCGGATTCGGCCGAAGTAGGCCGCCGGTGGATTAAAGGCGACATCACCACTCAGGGCGCCGAGGTCGCCGATATGGTTGGCCAGCCTCTCCAGTTCGAGGGCAATACAGCGGACAATCTGTGCCCCGGGGTCGGCATCGATTCCTCCAAGAGCCTCCAGGGCCTGGCAGCAGCAGAGGGCGTGGCCGATCGAAGTGTCGCCGGCGATCCCCTCGGTGATCAGCGGCAGTCGAGCGAGAGCGGCCTCGGTAAGCAGTTTTTCGACACCGCGGTGCTGATAGCCGAGCTGGATCTCCAGGGAGAGCACCTCTTCACCAGCACATTGGAAGCGGAAATGGCCGGGTTCGATGATTCCGGCATGAACCGGACCGACAGCCACCTCGTGGACTGCTTCACCTTCAACCTGATAATAAGGATAGTTGCCAGGAATCTCCTCGCTGTAGTCGTTGCCGAAAAGGTCGGCGACCTGGCGGTAGTTGGCATGGTAGCGAACCATCTTCAACCAGGGATGGTTGAGGGGCAAAATCCCGTACTGTTCGGCAATCTCCCTTTCGAACATGTGCAGCTTGGACTGCCCGGCTCCGGTAAACGAAGGGTAGGATTCACCGATTGTGGTGCGGAGGACGTGGAGGTCCTTGCTGCGCAGGACGGCGAGCAGGTGGTTTTCACCGTGGTCAAGATAACCGAAAAACTGAACGACAAAGCCATTATCAGCCAAATAATCAGTGACAATTTGAGCGAAGTCGACAAAGGGGTGGCAGGGAATCTGCGACCGTTTCACTACCTGGCGGTTGCCAATGCGCAGAAGCTTATCCATGGACTGTCCCCCCGAGTATGCTGATTGCGTTGATAATCGTCTGGTGGATTGTTTCCGGCATCCAGACGCAGAGGATAATCGAGGCAAGGAGCAGCAGGTTCGGGGGGATCACCTGGAGCAGGCTATCCTGGTGCAGAGGCGGTTCGCCGTTGCCGGCAAAGGAGATGTCGGTGAAAATCCGGGCAGCTCCGGCCACCACCAGGAGGAGGCAGCCAACATAGAGGGCGGCCTGGGCATAATAGCCTCCCTGGATAGCTCCTAAAAGAATAAACAGTTCACTGATGAAGATACCAAAGGGAGGAAGACCGGAAATGCCAATAAAACCAGCAAAAAAAGGGACAAAGCTGCGTGGCAGAACTCCGGCCAGGTTGCCGACCCGATCGACGGCCTTGGTCCCGAAGCAGTAGAGGATGTTGCCGGCGGAGAGAAACAGCGACGACTTGATCAGAGAATGATGGACCATATGGAGCACCGCACCATAAAGGGCAAAGCCGCCAATTCCTACGCCAAAAGCGATAATCCCCATATTTTCAATACTTGAATAGGCAAGCATTCTTTTGTAGTCGGGTTGCTTCATGATGAAAATCCCGGCAACCAGCATCGACAGCAGGCCGAATCCGATCAGCAGCTGACTGGAAAAAGAGCCCAGCCCGGCCAGGTACATCAGGGTGTGGACCTTATAGATCCCAAGAAATGCACAGTTGAGCAGGGCCCCGGAGAGCAGGGCTGAAGCGGGGCTTGGTGCCTGACTATGGGCATCGGGAAGCCAGGTATGCATCGGTGCAAGACCCATTTTGGTGCCAAAGCCGATCAGCACAAAGATAAATCCCACCTTCAGCCACAGTGGGTCAAGCCGGTTGGCGACCTCGTTTAAGGAGGAAAAGCTTAACGGGACATCGATCTCAGCCAAGTTCACCGAAAGGGTAATGAAAAAGCAGCCGAGCAGCGCCAGGGCAATCCCTACCGAGCAGATCAAAACGTATTTCCAGGTCGCCTCCAGGGCTTCTTTGCTCCGGCGCAGAAAAATCAGCGGTGCACTGACCAGGGTGGTTGCCTCGATCGCAATCCACAGGACAATAGGGTGGTCAGCGAGGGCTACCATGCTCATCGTCGCCAGAAAAAGGAGCATGCAGCCGTTGAAGACGGGTTCTTTTGGAATATTTTCCCGTTCATAATAGCTTATCGAATAGACGGAGATGATCAAAAAGACCAAGGAGGTCAGCAACAGGACCAACAGGCCAGGGGCAGATGGATGAAAGTACGCCGAGGCGGAGGCTGACAGGCTACCGAACCAGATCATCACCGAGAGCAGCAGATGAAGGGTGGCAGTTACGACCAGCACCCCTCGACCGACCCTGGCAGGGAGGAGCAGGGCCAGCAGACCGACCAACATTGGCATGAGAAAAATCAGTTCCAGCATGGTATCAGTCCCGTAAACGGTTGAGGTTGTCGGTGTCGATATCGTCAAAGGCGTGGTTGATGTTGTAGAGGATGATTCCCATCACCATAACACCGACCAGAAGGTCGAGAAGAACTCCAAATTCAACGATATAACTGATATGGGTGCTCCGGGTGAGAGCGGTGCCGACAAGGTAAATTCCGTTTTCGAGCATCAAATAGCCGATAACCTGGGTGATCGCCTTGCGACGACTCATCATCAGAAACAGACCGGCAAAGGCGGCGGTAATCGCGGTGGTGAGCAGCAGGGCATTGCCGGAGGGGATGGCAGGGCCAAGAGCATCGGTAATCGATACCGCCAGGAGGATGATCAGCAGTCCGGAAAAAAGTGAGGCATGGTAACCGATGATCGGTTCGATTTCCCGGTTGATGGCGATCCTTTTCAGGGCGAGGTAGAGCAGGCCGGGGATTACTATCCCTTTGATGAGGAGCATCATCTGGAAAAAGATCAACCCGCCGCTGCCCATAGCCCGGTGGTGTTCGAGAAGCAGAGGGAGGATGGAGACAGCGATCCCCTGCAAAGCCATGATCCGCACCAGGGCGAGCAGGCGGCTGGAGGCCAGCGAGAGCAGCACCGAGAGAAGGATCAGCACCAGGACAATGTCGGTATAATGGATCATTGCAAATACCCCATGGTGAGAATGGCCGCGAAGAACAGCAGGGTGCAGGAGGTAAGAATGAATTGCGGGACCAGATTCATCCGCAATCGGGCCATGATTGATTCGACCATCCCGACGGCGACATAAACCAGGGTCATTATGCCGTAAAAAATCGGGATGTTGAGCAGGCCACGCGCCGGATCAATGGGGCAGAGCAGCAGACTGATCCAGGCGGCGAAGAAAAGGAGTTTGTAGTAGGCGGCCAGATGAATCAGCGCCAGATCGGGGCCACTGTGATCGAGGATCATCACCTCATGGATCATCGTCAATTCCAGGTGGGTGGCGGGGTCGTCTACAGGAACTCGGGAGTTCTCGGTGAGCAGAACCATGAACAGGGCGACAATCAGCAGGGGCAACAGGGCTCCGGCTGTTCCGGTCAAGCTGATCGGCCTGACGCTGGCAAAAAAATCGGCGAAGCTTAACGTGCCGTTCATCCGGAAAAAAAGGATTAAAATGATAAAGACGGCAATTTCAGCCAGAGCACCAAACAAGGCCTCCCGTGCTGCACCCATACCTTCAAAGGGAGAACCGGTATCAAGGGCCGCGGCTATGGTGAAAAAACGGCCTGTAGCGAGGACGTAAAACAGGAAAATCGCATCCCCGGTAAAGGCGAGCAGTGGCGGGCCGACCCCCAGCGGGAAGAAAAGCAAAAGGAGGAGCGCTCCGGCGCAAGAGACCACCGGTGCCAATGTGAAGACAAAGGTGGTGGTGGTCGAATAGACCGACCCTTTGCGGAACAGCTTAATCAGGGTGAAATATCTTATAAGCAGTGGTGGACCTTTTCGTCCGGCAAAAAAGGCCTTTACCTTGAGAATTATCCCTGGAAAAAGCGGAGCTACTGCCAGGGCCAGAGCAAAAGAGAGGAGACTTTCCATAGGGCTTCCTTGTAGCGCTTCAGAGCAAAAGGATCAGGAGCACCACCAGAATGGTGAGAACGATATAGCCGATATAGAGCTGAATATTGCCGTGCTGTATCCAGCGCAGTTTACCAAGCACCAGGAGCAGGGGCTGGGTTAGACTTCGTGACACAGTTTCTTCTGCAATATCAGTTATATGATTGGTGTAGTTGGTTCGGCCAGGGAATATCGCCTTGAGCCGGACCTGTGTTTCGCGGATGAGAACGAAGGGGCGAAAAAATCCGATCACGGTGCGGGCATAGGATGTTCCGGTATACTGAATCCGGGCAGTGCCGCCGGTGAATCCGCAACCCCATGTCGGACCGGTGTCGACCGGTTTATTGCGGTAGATGACCATCCTCAAGCAGAAGACAAAGAGAACCAACAACAGGAAAAGGCGGCAGCCAAAGGCAAGATTTTCAGCTACCACAGAGAGCTGCCGGCTGACCTCCGGAGCGAAGGTTAAGCAATCCGCCAGGCCAAGCCGGGCAAGCTCGATGAAGGTTGACGGGAAGAGGCCAATCAACAGACACCCTCCGGCCAGCAAGATCATCGGCAGAGCCATCCATTTTCCCCCTTCGCCAGCGATTTCGTCCCCACTGCGTGATTCGCCGAGAAAGACTACCCCGACCACTTTGGTAAAGCAGAAAGAGGCCAGGCCGCCGATCAGCGCCAGGGAGAGAACTGCCAGAGTCGCCAGAAGAAAGAGTGTATGGCTATGCTGCAGGGCATGGAACGCCGCATAGTAAATGAGAAATTCGCTGATGAAGCCATTGAGGGGGGGGAGTCCGGAAATGGCTGCTGAGCCGACTAAAAATGTCCTTCCGGTAACAGGCATGCTTTTGAGCAGGCCTCCGAGTCGATCAATCTGGCCATGTCCGCATTGTTTACGCACCACACCTGCACCGAGAAAGAGCACAGATTTAAACAGAGAGTGGTTGAGAACGTGGAGCAGGCCACCAGCCAGAGCAAACAGCGCAACCATCGGGTCACCCAGGCTGATCCCGATCATTCCCAGGCCGAGACCAATCAAAATGATGCCGATATTCTCGACACTGTGATAGGCCAGCAGCCTTTTCATGTCGTGTTTGCTTAAGGCATAGAGGACTCCGAGTACTCCGGAGAGCATCCCGAAAATCAGGACCGTCTCGCCGATGAGCAGCGAATCTGGAGCAAGGAGGAAGTAGAGGCGAAGGATACCGTAAATTCCCATCTTGATCATCACCCCGGACATGATCGCCGAAATATGACTGGGTGCAGCCGGGTGGGCGTGGGGAAGCCAGAAGTGGAGCGGAAAGACCCCCGCCTTAGACCCAAAACCGACGAAAGCAAGGAGGAAAACCAAAATTTTCAGGCTTTCCGGCAGGGTATGTGCTCCCTGAAAATCAAAACTTCCGGTAGTCGCGAAGATCACGCCGAACGCGGCAAAGATGCAGAGGGCTCCGCTTTGGGTAAAGATAAAATAGAGGTAGCCGGCGTTTCTGGTGGTCGCCTTTTCGTAGTCATACATAACCAGAAAAAATGAGGAGAGAGAAAGAGCTTCCCATGCCAGGGCAAAAGAGAGGATGTTGTCGGCGGCGGTAACCAATACCATGGCAATCACCAATATATTGGTAAAAAAAAGACTTGCCGTGGTGCGCAGAGATTGTTGAGAGTTGGTGAAATAGTCAATGCTGTACAGGACTGCCAGGGGGCTGATCAAAAAAATCGGAACCAGAAAAAAGCGGGTGAGAGAGTCAAAGCTGAAGGTGAGTGAACAGCAATGCAGCCAGCGCCAGCTGATATCCGACCAAAAACCGGAAAAGGCCAGGGTTTGATACAACCCGAGAAGACAGCCGAGAATGGTAAACGAGGCATGGAGGTATCGGCTCAGGGTAAAGTGACGGTAGGTCAGCAGGGGGAGGATTCCGCCGGCGGCTATGATCCCGAGCGAGAGCAGCATTGGATGCATGGTCGAGGAATACCTCCGGAGATGGTTGAGCCTGATATCAGGCTAAAGAGGTCCGTTTCGGAGAGAGCAAGGCCGGAAGCAGATCAGCCTGGCTGAGGGTGATGCCGCCTTTGCCGGCGGCAAAGAGGGACCCCTGCCAGGGAACCAGATAGGGCTCAGCAGAGGAGCGTTGAAAACCCCGCATATCTAGTTCCAGGGCGGCGATCAGGAGTGTTGAATGTTTGCTCTTTTGATATTGCTCGGTAAATGCACTGTTGCACCGGATGAAAATTTCTTGAAGATACAACTCCGCTGCGCGCAGCTGCGGGGTCTTGTCGGTGACAATCCAGTGCATTTCAGGGAGCAGTACAGCCGTGAAATCGTCGTTATCATGCTGGTTGGAAGTGGGGCAAAAGTGAAAAAGGTCCCCGGAAAGCAGGCTGCCAATCGCCGTGGCATATTTTTCAGGCCAACGAAATCCCCGTCGGATGAGATCGTTGACCAGGCTGTCGTTGGCAGGATAGGTCTGGTAAGGGCCCGAGGTGGTGAGAGGGGTTAATTGAGCCATACTGTCGGGGGTGGCAAATTTGGAGAGAAAGACCTGGAGGCGGCTTTTTTCTGGGCAATTGTCCACTGGCAACAGGCTATCGTGCAGGATAACTGTCGGCGTATTGTGCTCTCCTCGCCCGAGGAGGATCTGGCGGCAGGCGTTTTGGTAGGCTTTGAGAAAGGGGGCAATAAAGTGAGACGTTGTTGTCTCCCCGGCTGATTGAGGTTTTTCCAAAAAGAGTGGGCGTGCAAGTCCGCCATAACCACCCCAACTCGGTTCGTAGGGCAGCCGGCTTTTCAGGAGAACGACTGCATCGGTGGCAGCGCCGCACTCTCGGGCGATGAAGGTTGATGCTGCTTCTGCCGGAACTGTGTCGAAAACGAGCATTTTCAGAGGCGTTGTGAAGCCGAGTTCTCCAGCGTAATTTTCGAGACGAAAAAGACAGTCAGCATAGGGCAGCATGCTGCCGCGAAGAGCGCAAAACGGTCGTGGTTTACCGGTGCTGCACCGCCGAACTGGTTTTTCGTCGTTTGATTTCCGGGATCGTGTGCTCTGGGCTGTGGTGATCATTTTCGCTCTCTTTGCTCCTCCTCAAAAGTGAAACCGTACCATTTACCCTGCCTGATGTCGGCAGGGCAACTTTCTGGTATTTCAATGATCTCGCTGTTCTGAATTCTCGTGGCGAGTTCTTTTCTCCAGGCCAGAGCCTGTTTTCTGGAAAAGAACGGCCCGACTTGAAGTGGCGCGGAGAGCATCGGCAGATGTTGCCGACAGTACTGGTTGGCGTCATCTCGACTCTGCGAAATGCCGATAAGGACTTTCATAGTATTTCCAGGCGAACGGCGTTTATTGTCTACCAAGTGGTGTACTCGCTGTTTAGCATATCTTGTGCCATCTGCGATTTATTAAATATTTCGTCGAGATATCAATATATAATGAAGAAACGCGCTTTCTCCGGAGTTGGTCTGCGGTTGGGGTAACCGTCCCCGCTCCCTCCGAAAATTGCCCCGGTAAACCCGCAGTGGCTGGGAGATAACGGAATTAGCCGATAATAAACCAGGTGATAGGGAGGGGAAAATTACTTTAAAATCAGGTGCTAACATGGTCACTGAACAGAGTCAGACCCGGCAGGATGGGGCAGAGGGGTGACATTGGGGCAAAAAGGGGCTGTGGGTGTTTCTGCCCCAGATCCAGGCGCAAAGGCGGAGGGCAGGTCAGCTGTTTTTCAGCAGTTTACGGTAGATGGTTTTACGGTCGATTTGCAGGATCTCTGCGGCAAGTGTTTGGTTTCCTTCTGTTATGTCTAGTACTTGAGAGATATATAGACGGTTCATTTCCTCGAGGGGCAGCAGCTCTCTCGGAGGCTCCTGAGTAAAAAGGCTGGTGTTCTGGCCATTGATTTTTGTAGGCAGGTCTTCCGGGCCGATTTTGGTAAAACGGGTCATCACCACTCCATGCTCCATGGCGTTGCGCAGTTCTCTGACATTACCTGGCCAGCGGTAGTTGAGTAATTTTTTGGCGGTGGTTTCAGCCAGACCGGTTACCTCCTTCCCTTGTTTGTCAGCAAAATCGTGGATAAATTTCCCGGCGAGAAGGAGGATGTCCATCCCGCGCCGACGCAGGGGCGGGATATCGACACGGATAACGTTGAGGCGGTAATAGAGGTCTTCACGAAAGCGTCCGGCAGCCACAGCCTGTTCTATATCAAGATTGGTGGCGGCAAGAATCCGGACGTCAAAGGCCACTTCGCGGCTCCCGCCGACCGGTCGGACTTTTCGTTCTTCCAGGGCTCTCAGTAATTTTGCCTGCAGGGCGTGGGGCATTTCGCCAATCTCGTCAAAAAACAGGGTGCCGCCATCGGCGGCAACCAGTAGCCCCTGGTGGTCTTGGTGGGCATCGGTAAAAGAACCCCTGGTATGGCCAAACAGCTCACTTTCCAACAGGTTGTCGGGCAGTGCCGAGCAGTTGATCGGGATAAACGGGGCTTGGTTTCGATGGCTGTGGGCGTGCAGTGCCCGGGCAGTCAGTTCCTTCCCCGAGCCACTTTCGCCGCAGATCAACACCGAACTGTCGGTATCGGCGATTCGTTCCAGCCTGGCGAAAAGGTCGAGCATCGGCTGGCTTTCGCCAAGAAGTTCGGCAAAACCGCGACTGCGGCTGCAATTTCGCTTGAGCGACCGCACCTGAAGGCGGAGGCGTCGATGCTCCAGTGCCCGGGAGAGTGCTGCGGTCAGGAGTTCTAAGTCAAGGGGCTTGGTGATGAAGTCATAGGCCCCGGCCCGTAACCCCTCGATCGCGGTTTCTAAAGAACCAAATGCGGTCATCATCACCACAGGAACCTCTGGCCAGTTTGCGGTAATTTCCCGGCATAGGGTCAAGCCGCTGCTGTCGGGGAGGTTGATATCGGTGAGGACAACATCAGGGCGTTCGTGGGTGATCGCTGCCAGCCCCTCACGGCCGGTGAGGCAGGTCTGTACCGTAAAACCCCGTCGTGACAGGCCATAGTCAAGCATTTCGCACATGTCGCCATCGTCTTCGATTATCAGGATATGGTCGGTGGTCATTGCCCTGTCTCCTCTGGTGGCAGGAAAATAGAAAAATGGGCGCCCTGTGCCGAACGATTTTTCACCTCTATCCAGCCGCCGTGTTCTTCGAGCAGTTCCCGGGAGATCGAGAGGCCGAGGCCTGTGCCGAGGCCGATCTGTTTGGTGGTATAAAAGGGGGTGAACACCTCGGCGAATAGATGCTCGGGGATTCCTGCCCCTTCATCAAGGACCTCGATGCGGATATATTCGCGGAGTTGGTCATCGGTGTGGATCATCGATTTCAACATGGTGTTGGTCAGTTCCACCAGAACATGACTGCCGACAGGGGAGGCCTGGATCCCGTTCAGAATGACGTTCATCAGTACCTGCTGAATCTGCTGGGCGTCGACGCGGCTGTGGAGACGGGAATTCGGAGCGGAGCGCATGTGCAGATCGATCTGCTGCCTGGCGGCAATCGGCCGAAGAAGTTGAAAAACCTGGTGAACAAGCTCAGCGAGATTTTCCCGGGTCTTCGGGCCGGCCTTCTTTTTTCGTGAAAAATCGAGAAGCTGGCGAATTATTCGGGTCATTTTTTCAGCCTGGTTGCGGATAATTTCAGCACAACGGACTATCTCCGCCTTTTCCAGCGCGTCGCCGATGATCATCTTGGCTCGGCCATCCACAACATTGAGGGGTGTGCCCATTTCATGGGCAATTCCGGCGGAAATCTGGCCAATGGTCGAAAGTTTTTCGGTATGGCGCAACTGTTCGAGGGTTTTGAGCCTCGCCAGATATTCGAAATGAATTTTTTCCTTGGCTATCAAAAGCCTGGTGCACATATCATTCATGGCTCGTGCCAGGCTGACTAGCTCGCTTTCCCCCTTGAGAACCAGGTCGGCCGCCAAATTTCCTCTGCCGATCTCAATGGCTTTCCGAGACAGTTGTTCCAGTGGCTGGTGAATTTTGAAATAGATAAAGAGGTAAATGATCAGTGCACTGGTTAGGGCGAGGAGAACGGTTATCAGCAGGGTTCGAATCAACATTTTTCGACTGTAGTCGGCAAGAGGCTGCATTGACTGGGAGATGAGCAGGCCTCCTTGGCGATCTCCGGGAACCTCTGTTGCCACCAGGGTCAAACGACGTTGCCGGTGCTGATCATCGATGGCGATGAAAGAGGTAGCGGTGCCTTCGGGAAGCAGCGTGGGAGTGCGGTGATTGGCCCTGGCCCAAAGAGAGGTTGCCTCATCGAACCAGAGCCAGGAGAAGCTCATCTTTAGTTCGGTCCGGTTGGCGTCAGCGATACATGCCGAGGCCTGCTCGGCACCAGCCTCAAGCCAGACCCGAGCGACCATTCCGGCTATTACCCGCCCGGTTGTTTCCGCCTGTTCGATCATATCCCGGTCATATTGACGGATCGCCCACTCGTAATAGATATTACCTTCGATAACCAGAATTGCGACCAGTACGATCAGGAGAAAGGTATAGATTTTTGAAAAAAGTCGCATGGCGAAGAATCTGCCTGGTGCAGGTTGACAGTGATCATCTTTTATCGCCGATCTACCCGGCGGGGCGGGTAACCAGTGGTTGAAATCCAGGCTAAAGCAGCCTCTGTACTAGCCGGTTTAGCGTGGTCCGG
This sequence comes from Desulforhopalus sp., assembly GCA_036350955.1. GTDB lineage: Bacteria > Desulfobacterota > Desulfobulbia > Desulfobulbales > Desulfocapsaceae > Desulforhopalus_A. The sequence continues at coordinate 16,943 of JAZBOD010000318.1, forward strand.
CAACTCATTTTTCGTTTGCCCGACCCGGGTTATCAAGAGATGATAAAGGCTGTTTTACAGCGGTGAGGACGACCGATTCACCAGCCAAAAACAAGGCCTGCCCTTCGCGGGTGACATCGGCACAATATTTTCACGACGTTCTGTGCCCTTCAGAAAAAAGTTGATCTGCCACTTCCTGTTGAAAAATCTGCAGATCGTGGTAGGAAATGCACAATACGGAACCGGCGGTTGAAGAGTGAAGCCGCTGACTGAATGACGCCACTCAACCGACATGGTGCACGTTTGAACTATCCGGAAGTGACCAGAATTCTGGTGGATGAACAGGAGGTGCGCCGCACCGTTGCCCGTCTGGCCGGGGAGATCAACGCCTATTACCGTGATCTGCAGGATGAACTGCTGGTCGTTGGCCTGCTGCGCGGCTCGTTTATCTTTATGGCCGATCTGGTTCGCCAGATCGAGCTGCCGCTGATGGTTGATTTCATGACCATTTCCAGCTATGGCGATGGAACGGTGAGCAGTGGCGATGTCAAGGTGGTCATGGATCTTGACTCCTCTATCGAAGGACGTGATGTCCTGCTGGTGGAAGATATCGTCGATACCGGGCGGACCTTCAGCAAGGTGATCCGGATGCTGAACAACCGCAACCCGCGCTCACTGAAGGTCTGTAGCTTACTCAGTAAGCCGTCGGCCCGGGTGGTCGAGGTACCGATCGATTTCTGCGGGCTGGAGATAGCCAATGAGTTCGCCGTAGGGTACGGCCTTGATTATCAGCAGCGCTACCGCAATCTGCCCTACGTCGGTGTGCTTGAGTCCGAATAATAGGAGTTGAGTGGCATGCTGGAGTTATGGCCCTCTCTTTTAAAAAACCCGAGCGATTGGCAAAACCATCTTTTCGCCCAAACTCTGCGTTATGCAAAAGGCTCACCCAAGAAATGAATTTTTTCAGCTACTCAAACAACCCGAACCTTGAAAAATAAACAGGCGCCTTGATCAGATTTATTTTACTGCATGCAAAAATGGATTTATAAGGTACTAATGCGGGCTGACGCCCGCAACCTAAGGGGAGATAATCCCCTCCCACAGCAGAGGGGATAAGTACCTTGACGAAATGCATTGTTAACAGCAAGAAATGAATTTCTCAGGAAGTAAGCGGGCTGACGCCCGCAACCTAAGGGGGGATAATCCCCTCCCACAGCAGAGGGGATAAGTACCTTGACGAAATGCATTGTTAACAGCAAGAAATGAATTTCTCAGGAAGTAAGCGG
>JAZBOD010000319.1:0-26942 GCA_036350955.1 Desulforhopalus sp.
CTAGTACGTCTTTGAAATTATTCCCCGTCTATGTTCAGTTGTTTTTTGAATCCGCGCAATCTGTGCTTACTGCTGTTTCGTGTTGGGGGTAATTGCTTTTCGGCCTGCTCTATCCCATTTTCCTAATTCAACCAGCAGCTTTCTGCAGGTTTACCTCGTAAACGAAAAGAACCCAAAGAATTTCACAAAAACTCGCCTGTTTTGCCACTTGTCGCCACCGCTGTTCGACATTGCCGGCTATAAGCAGTTACTAACACTTTAATCACACTCTGCACCGCCCTGACCGAACGTGTTCTGTACATGGTGACGGACCGGAACGACCGGTGCTTTTCGAATATCCTGCCGATAAATTCAGCAAAGGAGAAGGAGATTAATGAATCTGGCGGAACTTAAACTGATGAAAATCGGTGAACTGGTGCAGCTTGCCCGAAGTCTGAATATTGAAGGGTTCAGTTCACTCCGAAAGCAGGAATTGATCTTTGCCATTTTGAAGGCACAGTCGGTAAAAGACGGGAAAATGCGCGGCAGCGGCGTCCTGGAAATCCTGCCCGATGGTTTCGGTTTTCTCCGTGCCCCGGATTACAATTATCTGCCAGGTCCCGACGACATTTATGTTTCCCCTTCCCAGATACGCCGTCTCAATCTGCGTACCGGCGATACTGTCGAGGGTCTGGTCCGTGCTCCAAAAGAGGGGGAGCGCTATTTTGCCCTGCTGAAAGTCGACAGTGTCAATTTTGATCCCCCCGATCCCGCCAAGCAGAAGACCCTGTTCGGCAATCTCACCCCTCTGCATCCCAATGTTGCCTTTACCCTGGAGTGGCAGCCTGACAACATCTCCATGAGAGTCATGGACATGTTCGCGCCGATCGGCAAAGGGCAGCGGGGCCTGATTGTCGCACCTCCCCGGACCGGAAAAACCGTGTTGATGCAAAAGATTGCCAACTCCATTGTCCGGAATCACAAGGAGGTCTACCTGATCGTGCTGCTTATCGACGAGCGGCCCGAAGAGGTAACCGAAATGACCAGAAGCGTCAAAACCGCCGAAGAGGTGAGCTCGACCTTTGATGAACCGCCGCAACGGCATATTCAGGTAGCCGAGATGGTTATCGAAAAGGCCAAGCGGCTGGTCGAGCATAAAAAGGACGTGGTTATCCTTCTTGATTCGATTACCCGTCTGGCCCGAGCCTACAACACCGTAACCCCATCCAGCGGGAAGATCCTCTCCGGTGGTGTCGAGGCCAACGCCCTGCATCGGCCGAAACGATTTTTTGGCGCCGCCCGCAATATCGAAGAGGGAGGCAGTCTGACAATCATTGCCACCGCTCTGATCGAAACCGGCAGTAAAATGGACGAGGTGATCTTTGAAGAGTTCAAAGGTACCGGGAATATGGAGCTGGTGCTTGACCGGAAAATGGCCGATAAACGGATCTTTCCGGCAATCGACCTCAAGCGTTCCGGAACAAGAAAAGAGGATCTGCTGATCAAGCCGGAAGCCTTGAACCGCATCTGGATTCTCAGAAAATTGCTCAGTGCGATGAACCCGGCCGACTGTATGGATTTTCTGATCGATAAACTCAAACTCCAGAAAACCAATGAAGATTTTCTCGACTCGATGAATGGCTGATCGCCGGGTTCTCTTGCTTTTTTGTTGAAAAAAATGACCAAGTGAAGTAAGAAAATACGTTTGTTCGTTCACCTATCAATCGCTTTTGACTGAAAGACAACATCGCGCGCTGCCGAGGCGCTGGAGGAATAGCCGTCATGAAAGAAGGTATCCACCCGAAATATAATAAAATCACCGCCCGCTGTGCCTGTGGCAGCGAGTTTGAAATGGGTTCAGTTAACCAGGAGATGAAGGTGGAGATCTGCTCCGCCTGTCATCCTTTTTTCACCGGTAAGCAAAAACTGGTGGACACCGCAGGGCGGATTGAAAAATTCAAGCAGCGTTACGCCCAACACTACGCCAAGGCCGAAAAAGGGAAAGCCTGATTTCCTGTCACGCTGGGTCGGGGCGCATAGCCGGCACACTTTGACTTTTCCCCTCTGTCCACAACGATGCCTGTCATGGTTGTGGACAGTTTTGTTTCGTAAGACTACCGGTTGGGTATTTTTTATATGAAATATGCCTTGCTGCCTGGCCTTCCCGCCGGCTGCAGCGTACCAACCAGCAGCTCTCATTGCAGGGTGCGACCGCGCACCAACCGATACGTCGCCAAGAACGGCATCAAGGTGGTGCCCGCACCCTGCGCCAAACCATGCAGTCTGCCGACCTCCGTGCCAGGATCAGGTTGGTAAACATTACTGACAATTTTCATGCTTCGTTGTGACTTCCAGTCATATTGCAATCAAAGAGACGGCGGGCCATGGTAGCTGACAATGTTTGAAAAATTTGCTGATCTTGAAGAGAAAATCGCCGACCTGGAGGGTCGTCTCTCCGACCCCGGTCTGGTTGCCGACCAGAAGGCCTATCAAAAAATTGTCCGTGAACATGCCCATCTGCATAAGCTCAACAACCTTTATCAGCAGTATCAGCGGGTCCAGACCGAGATCCGCGAGAATCGGGCGATCCTCCACGATGAAGTTGAAGACCAGGAAATGCGGGAACTGGTCAAAAGCGAACTTGAAGATCTGGCAACCCGTTCTGAAAAGCTCGATCAGGAGATTAAAATCATTCTCCTGCCCAAGGACCCCAATGACGACCGGAACATCTTTCTCGAGATCCGTGCCGGAACCGGGGGAGACGAGGCGGCACTTTTTGCCGGCGATCTTTTCCGGATGTACAGTCGGTATGCCGAGCACATGGGATGGCGCGTCGAGGTGATGAGCTCCAGTCCGCAGGGCAGCGGTGGATTCAAGGAGATCATTGCCCTGATCACTGGCGAGCAGGTCTATTCGAAACTGAAGTACGAAAGTGGGGTGCACCGGGTACAGCGGGTTCCTGAGACCGAAGCCCAAGGCAGAATCCATACCTCGGCGGTGACCGTAGCGGTTCTTCCTGAGGCGGATGAGGTTGAGGTCAACATCGACATGAACGAGTTGAAATTCGATGTCTTCCGTTCTTCAGGGCCAGGCGGCCAGTCGGTCAACACCACCGATTCGGCGGTGCGGGTAACCCATCTGCCGACTGGTCTGGTGGTTATCTGCCAGGATGAAAAATCGCAGCACAAAAACAAGGCCAAGGCGCTGACCGTTCTGCGTGCCAGACTGCTCGATCAGATGGAGCAGGAGCGTCACGATCAGATCAGCCAGGATCGGAAAAGCCAGGTCGGCAGTGGTGACCGGAGTGAGCGGATCCGCACCTATAATTTCCCTCAGGGACGGATGACCGACCACCGAATAAACTTGACCCTGTACAAACTGGAGTCGATTATCAACGGCAAGCTGGATGAGGTGATCTACCCGCTGATCGCCCACGACCAGGCGGAAAAACTCAAGGCAATTCAGTAGACCAAAGGCAACGGGCTTTCCGCTCGACCCGGAAGAGGTAAAGGGATGCGGTTGTGTGAACTGCTCAAACACGGTGCGGCGACCCTGCAACAGGCCGGGGTCGAAGCTGCCGAGCTCGAGGCGCGTCTTCTCCTTGAGGCCTTTTCCCATATGGGCAGGACCGAAATCTATCTCCACCAGGAAAAGGAGGTCGATCCGGCCGTGGCCAGTGCATATTTTGCCGGTATCGCCCGCCGGGAAAAGCGGGAACCCCTCGCCTATATCCTTGCTGAACGGGAATTCTGGTCGCAGCCCTTCTTCGTTGATCCGCGAGTACTTATCCCTCGGCCGGAAACTGAGTTCCTGGTTGACCGGGTCCTGACCCTGGCCGATCCCGCTAACTTTCACCACGGCCTGGTAATTGATCTCTGTTGCGGCAGCGGGGTGATTGCCGCAGTCCTTGCCATGGAAACCAAGGCGAGGGTGATCGCCGCTGATATCTCCGCCCCGGCATTGGCGGTAGCCCGGAAAAATATCCTGCGTCATCACCTTGCCGAACAGGTTACTCTGGTACAAACCGATCTCTTGTCCGCTTTTTCCCGCAGTTCCCGGTTTTCCCTGGTGGTGAGCAACCCACCCTATGTGCGCCGTGCCGAACTTGCCGGCGGTCTTGCCCGGGAGGTTGTCGAGCACGAACCCCACCTTGCTCTGGATGGTGGCGATGACGGGATGATGGTGATCAACAGAATTCACCAGGAGTTGGCCGGCAGGCTCTGCCCGGGCGGGCAGCTCTTTATGGAGATCGGTGCCGATCAGGCTGGGCAGGTGATGGCCTTGTTTGCCACCCGGCGTGCCGGTGTACCGGCCTTTGAGGAACGTACCATCCACCAGGATTATGCCGGGCGTGACCGGGTCTTCCAGGCCCGCCTTGCCGGCGCAACCGAGGAGTTACAGGTCAATGGACAAACTGATCATTGAAGGAGGGGTACCTCTTTGCGGTGATGTGCGGATCAGCGGGGCCAAAAATGCCGCGCTCCCTCTGCTGGCCGCCACTCTGCTCACCCCTGGGGTACATCGCCTTGACAATGTCCCCGACCTGCGGGATACCCGAACCTTTGTTCGGTTGCTCACTGAACTCGGGGTACGGGCGGATTGGCAGGGGGATACGATAACCCTGGATACCACCAATCTGCTCCAGGCCGAAGCCTCCTACAGCCTGGTGAAAACCATGCGTGCCTCGGTGCTGGTGCTCGGCCCGCTGGTTGCCCGGCTCGGCCAGGCCCGGGTGTCACTTCCCGGGGGCTGTGCTATTGGCGCCAGGCCGATTAATTTTCACCTGATGGGGCTGGAAAAGCTCGGGGTGCGTTGCCGGCTGGAGAACGGCTATGTCGATGCCCGGGCAGAGGGGCCTTTGCGGGGGGCGGTAATCTATTTCGATATTCCCACGGTTACTGGCACCGAAAATCTTTTGATGGCTTCGGTTCTGGCGGAAGGCACCACGGTACTAAAAAATGCCGCCCGGGAGCCGGAGGTTGGCAATCTCATTGACATGCTCAACAGCATGGGGGCGCAGATTGAGGGAAAAGATACCGACCGGCTGACCATCAACGGCGTGAGCAGCCTCTCCGCTGCCGACTGTTCGATCATTGCCGACCGGATAGAGGCCGGCACCTACCTGATCGCCATTGCCGCCAGTGGCGGTTCCGGCCGAGTGACCCACTGTAATCCGGCCCACCTGCCATCCCTGCTCGAAAAACTCCGCAATGCCGGGCTGGAGATCCGGGAAGAGCGCGATGCCATCGGCATCGGCTGGCCGGGGGGAGAAAAAAGCACTCGCCAGCTGCGAAGTGTCGATATCAAGACCATGCCCTATCCCGGCTATCCCACCGACCTGCAGGCTCAGTTCATGGCTTTGATGACCTTAAGTTCAGATATCTGCGTCATTAACGAAACTATTTTTGAGAACCGCTTCATGCACGTTGCCGAACTGCACCGGATGGGGGCAAGGATCCGTATCGATGGCCGCTCGGCGGTGGTGAGCGGTCTGGGAATGGCCGGGTTGAGCGGCGCACCGGTGATGGCTACCGACCTGCGTGCCAGTTCTTCGCTGGTAGTAGCTGGCCTGGCGGCATCGGGGAGAACGGAAATTTCAAGGATTTATCACCTGGAACGTGGTTACGCCAAGATGGTTGAAAAGCTCTCTGCCCTCGGTGCCCGGGTGTGGAAAGAACGGGAATAGGCGCAAAACCGCCAGTTGAACCGGGTAGTCGGAGGATTGACAGTGCTTGGCAGATTTATCGCGATACTGAACAGACACAGGGAGCGGGTGGCCATTATCGGGGTAATCGTGGTCTTTTTTCTGTTGATCGGTGGCGGACTCTACTTGCAGGGGAAAAAGCGTGCCAGCGAGGAGCGCCTGGTCGAAAAGACCCCACCCCGGATGGTCGAGTTGTCCGCAGTCGAGTCGGCACCTGACCGCGCTGCTCAGCCTGAAAAGGGGAAGACCGGTGAGTACTCGCTTACCCCGTCCGCTAATGAGCTCCTTGACCTGCTTGTCAGCCTTGAGGGGCTTACCCCAGACGTCCAGGAGTCACGCCTCCAGGAGTTGCGGGTCCTCTGGCCGCTCTATTTCTTCCGTCATGAAGCGGCCGATGAACGGTGGAGCCGACTCTCTTTTGATGCTGCCGAGGATGGTTTTGGTGCAATGATCGAGTGCGAGGTGGAGATCAGTCTCTATCCCCAGGCTCTGCAACTCAGCCCCGGGGAGAAGGTCTGGGTCGGCGGGGTCATTGTTGCCGCCGATCTGACCGGGACCGGCACCATCTATCTCGATCTCGACTATCTCGGTCCCGCCCCACCGCAAGCCGATTAATCCAGACAAGAAGATTTGCCACAGGAGGATGGCCTTTACGCTTCTCCAGTTGCCGTAGGGTGCGTCATACGCCCCATTTTTTGCCATGTGGAGCTTTGCTGGTTGGTGCGCGGTGCGCACCCTACAATGGGCTGTTGGCCGAAGCGCCGCAGCTGGAGGTAAGGCCAGGCAGGCTGGGCAAGGCTTCACAAAGTGCTTTCCTTTAAAAAAAAGACAGGAGAGGCGGCCTTCGGCAACTATTGCGGCAGGGGCAGGCTGATGGTAAAGCGCGCTCCGCCATCCTTGCCGCGGTCGACGCTGATCGATCCACGGTGCTCCTCAACCGTTTGCCGAACGATGGCCAGCCCCAGACCGGTCCCCTCCGGGCGGGTGGTGTAGAACGGTTCAAAGATCTGCTCTCGACGACTCTCCTCAATTCCCGGACCGTTGTCGCTCACCGCAATGGTTACCGTTTCCGGCCCCGGGCCCACCTTTCCCGACTCAATGGCAGCGATGGTTATCCGTTCCTCTCCTTTGGGGCAGAAGGCCAGGGCATTCTGCAGCAAATAGATGAGCACCGTAAAAAGCTGGTTCTCGTCGGCCCAGATATCAAGCGTTTCAGGGAAATCAAGGATGATTTGTGCACTTTTGGGCCACTCCGGGTCTGCCCGGCAAACCTGGAGGACCTCCCCCAGGCAGGAGCGCAGGGAAAACCAGCCGCATTTGGCGTGTTCCGGGCGGGAAAACTTGAGGAAGTCGCTGATCTCTTCGATAAGCCGGTTCGACTCGCGGAGAATGATCTTGGCCAGTTCGAAATTGCTGTAGTCCTTGGTGCCGGCGGCAGAAAATTCATTGGCGAGGACCTGGGCCGAGCCGGAAATGGCGGTCAGCGGGTTGCGAAAATCATGGGCGATGCTGGCGCTCATCATCCCGATCGCCGCCAGCTTTTCGGTCTGCCTGACCTGCCGCTCCAGCTGCTCTATTTCACTGATATCCCTGAGGGTGATGATGGTGTGCGGCGGATGCTGTTCGGTCTGTTCATCCGGAGATCTCTGGATGAGCATATGGGCGTAGCCGATGCGGACGTGGGTGCCGTCTTCCTTGATAAAGTCCGTCGTCTGGCGATGGTTTTCGGTGTGCAGTTCGATGCCGGGAAAGAGCTCGGCCAGCGGAGTGCCGAGAAGATCATCCGGTTGGAGGCCGGTGATTTTGGTCACGGCATTGTTGGCAGAGGTGATCTGCCCTCCTTCAGTGATGGTGATGATGCCGGTGGTAATATTGTCGAAGATCTGTTTGTGGAGGATGGCCAGGCTGTTAAAGTTTTTCAGCGAATCGCTCAGGGCGTTTTCGGTCTTCTGCAGTCTACTGCCAAACAGGGCACTGAGAATAGCCGCCAGGAAAAAGGTGAGCCCCAGAACCGCAAAATGGTTGAGCACCGCCGAGCTGCTCTTCGCCGAGATGGACATCCCATCGTCGAGGTAGATCGGGTAGAGGCCCTGAGACTCAAGAACGAGCAGCGTTCCGTAAATCAGGGTAGCAGCGGCAGCGGCGAGCAGGCCGCCTTTTCGAGGCAGGATCAGGCCCCCAGCGACTATCGGAAAAAAATAGGCCGAAGTGAAAATCGACGAGGAAGCTCCGGAAAAAAACACCAGCAGACTGACGAAAAGAGTATCGAGGAAGATCTGGACAAAACCGAAGTTGCGGAGATTACCTTGAAAAACCAGGAGAAAAATAGCTGAAAACATCGTCGTCATAAAGACGAGCAGCAACAGCAGGGAAAAGATTTCGGCGGGCAGCAGGCTGACCTCAAGTGGTCCGGCAGGAAAGAGGTAGCTGATTGCCAGAAGCAGGGTATAGAGAACGATCCGGAGGAGCAGCAGCCAGAGGAGTTGGCTACGGAGCATCTCTTCAACCGAGACGGTCGCTTTGGCCCGATTGATAAACGATGGGAAATTGAGGGCCTTAGTCCAGCCCATATTTTTTTACCTTGTAGCGCAGTGAGCGAAAGCTGATCCGCAGCAGCTCAGCGGCACGCATTTTCGAGTTGCTGGTTTTTTCAAGAGTATGGGCAATAATCCGCCGTTCCAGGTTGGCGATAACCTCTTCAATCCCGAGGTCATAGAGCTCTGCCTCGCTGGCTGCGGCGGTAAACAGTGAGGGGGCGCCGTCACCGGCCGGCGGTTCCGGAGATTTTTTCAGTGCTCCGGAGAAAGAGAGACTCTCCGGCAGGATAATTGTTGAACTGGCCAGGGCTACACCCCGCTCGATAATATTTTCCAGTTCTCTGACATTGCCGGGGAAATCATAGTTCATCAGGACCTGCATCGCGTAGGAGGAGATTTCCTGCACCTGTTTTCCAAGCAGTTTTGAGTACTTGTGGAGAAAATGGTCGACCAGCAGGGGGACATCCTCCTTACGTTCACGCAGGGAGGGCACCCGGAGCGGGACCACCGCCAGGCGGTAGAAGAGATCTTCCCGGAAGCGGCCTTCGAGGATTTCGTTTTCCAGGTCGCGGTTGGTGGCGGCAATTATCCGGATGTTGATGCGTTTACTGCGGGTTCCTCCAACCGGTTTGATCTCCCGCTCCTGGAGCACCCGAAGCAGCTTGGTCTGGATGATCGGGGTGAGTTCACCGATCTCGTCGAGAAAGGCGGTCCCGTTGTCAGCTTCGTTGAACAGCCCCGATTTATCGTTGATCGCCCCGGTGAAAGATCCTTTGACGTGGCCGAACAACTCGCTTTCCATGAGATCTTCGGGAATGGCGCTGCAGGTGATCGGCACAAAATTTTCCGCAGCGACCAGACTGTGGTTATGGATGGCCTGGGCGACAAGTTCCTTGCCGGTGCCGGACTCACCGTAGATCAGTACGTTGGCCGGGGTCGGCGCTACCCGTTTGATCATGTCAAAGATCTTCGCCATCTCTCGGCTGCGGCCGATGATACCTGGAAAGGATTGGCTGAGGTCGACGGGAGCGCCAGAGCTGTTGGGTTTGCGGGTTGCCGATTCGATCACCGATTTGATCTCATCGACGTTAAATGGTTTACTGATATAGTCAAAGGCCCCGTTCTTCATGGCGAGTACCGCGTCATCGGGGGAAGCAAAAGCGGTAATCATCACCACCGGCATCTCCGGGGTCTGGCTTTTGATGGTTTCGAGCAGTTCGATTCCGCTCATGCCCGGCATACGGATATCGGTGACGACGATATCCGTCGACTGTTTTTCGAGGGCGTCCAAGGCCTTGCTGCCGCTCTCGGCGGTGGTCACCTTGTGGCCCTCTTTCTCGAGCAGGATTTTCAGAAAATCCCGCATGCTCCGCTCGTCGTCAACGATCAATACCGAGGCCATGCATTTTTCCTGAAGGTTGTGGGGGAAAAAACCAATACACCATCTCCCTGGTGCCGCCCGACACTGCAGTTTCTGTTCAGGGTCGATTGATAGTAGCCGATTGCCGCGCAAGAGACAAGCAGGGGGGACGGCAAGGAAAATATTCCTCGGCAGAGTTGCGGCCTGCTGTCACTCTGACGCGCGAATCGAGGGATCAGCCGAGCAGGTTCCTGGCAAGCTCTTTGCCGGATACGGTATGGAGTTTTTCGTCGATCAGCAGTTCTGTGGTTGAACGATCAATCTGCTCCGCGAGGATCTTCTGGCGCAAATGCTCAATGGTCAGGGCGTCATGGACAATTTGCACTGCAGCCGACTGGTGGTCTTCAGGCCGGTGCAGCGTGGCCAGCGCCTCAAGAATTTCCCTGGTCAGTTCCGCTTCGGCGCCGACTTTTTCCAGGATGGCCCGGGCCGGAGCTTCGCCAAGGCCGTGCAGGTAAGCGGCACAGAGGATCAGGGGGGTCAAGTGGTTTTTACCGATCACCTCGGCATGGCGTGCCACCTGGCTTGCCTCGCGGATTTTTTTAAAGTCGGTCTGAAAAAACCGTTTTACCTCGACCGCAACCCGGTCTTTGAGGAGACTACCACCGCTGCCGGTGAATTCCGCCGGCAGGGTTCCAAGACACTGCTCGGCAAAACGGCAATAGGCGGCGCAGCCAAAATCGAGCTGCGGGTTGACAAAACGGTGGCCGCATTGGGGGCATTTCCGGTTGGTGTCGTCTTTGTAGAATTCGACTTTACTGGTGCACTTAGGGCAGTCAACTTCATAAATTGCGTCTGCTTTCCAATACTTCATGTCTTGGCCTGGGCATTTCATGGTGCGCTCCTTGTCTGAGGGAGTAAAGCCTTGCTCGATTCTGCGTGGTTCGCCGACGAGACACAGCTCTTCAGGCACCTCCAGGGTAGCTTTTCCTGCGCTGAAAAACCTTGATCCAGGTCAAATGGAGAGTACTCTTCTGGAGTGGTTGATGGGCAACCGTTTCAGCCGGACAGATGTTCGTCCAGCAGCCGATCAACCGCGACAACCGATGGTGCGCTGTCCGGGAGGTCGACCAGTGAGCGGCGGGCCATGTCAAACTCGAGCAGGGTGGGGTCATGGGGAATTACCCCGGCGATCGGGATGGAAATCTCCTTCGCTTCAGCGAGGAAGGCGTCACCGAGTTGCTCCGGACCCCGGGTGACCACCAGGGCCAGCTTGTCAACGTCAAGTTTCAGGCTTGGGATCATCGAATTGATCCGCCGGACCGCCCGGAGTCCGCGAAGGGAATAGTCGGTAACCAGAAAAAGCAGGTCAATGTGCCCGCTGGTGCGCCGACTGAGGTGTTCCATCCCCGCCTCATTGTCAACCACAATTTGTCTGTAGTGTTTACTCAGTTTTTCCGTATACTTGTTCAGGATATTGTTGACCATGCAGTAACAGCCCTGGCCTTCCTGGCGGCCCATTACCAGGAGGTCGAAATCCCGGGTCTCGATCAGCGCCTGCTCCACCAGGGTTTCCAGGTAGTTTACCTTGTCCATCCCGGAAGGGATTCCCTGGGGATCTTTCATATAGGTTTCCCTGATGTCACCGATGGTGGTCGGTACCTCGAGGCCGAGGGTCTCACCCAGATTGCTGTTCGGGTCGGCATCGACAGCGAGAATCGGCGAGATTTTTCTGGCGCTCAGCGCGCGAATCACCAGGGCGGCGACAGTGGTTTTGCCAACCCCACCTTTACCGGCAAATGCAATGACTTTACTCATGAAATACTCCCTTGCAGACTGTATGCACAATACGCTTTATCCAACAGATTGCCGCCGAAAACCAACCCGGTGGCGTTCCTATGAAGCCCGCAGGCTAATCTAACCATCCTCTTGAAAAAGAAAAGAATAAACCACTGGCAAAACCGGGTTTGCCGGTGGTTGAGTTCAACAAGGGGCAAGCGGAGGACTCAGCCAGGTCAAGGGGTCGCAGCGGCCTTTTTCTGCTTGCGCTTGGGTTTTTCCACCGGGACCTGCAGCTGGTCACTAAGGGCCTGGAGCTGTGCCGGGCTGATCGTGCTGTTCTGCTCGATGCCGAGGCGAGGCGGATCAATACCGAGGCAGAGGCCAAGCAATTGCGGATACAGGAGTACCGGGAGGATTGTGCGCTGAGGATCATCAGCGGCGAGATGCTGCTGGGCAGTGTCGAATTGCAGGTGGCAGTAGGCGCAGACCGGGGTGATAAAGTCGGCACCGGCAGCCTGCGCACCGCTGATCTTCTCCGTAAGGAGTTTTTGTGAGAGGGTGTCGTTGATTCCGGCAAGGGCGGCACCGCAGCACTCCATCTTGCCGCGCCAGTCCAGGCTGGCGGCACCGGTCACCTCGAGGAGTTCTTCACCGATTCTCGGGACAAAGGAGTCATTAAAACCGGTGATTTGTCTTGGCCGGAGGAGATGGCAACCGTAGAGCAGAGCAATTTTCAGATCGCTATAGACTTTGGTCAGCTGGGTTTTGATTGTGGCAATGCCTACCTCCTGGTGGAGAACCGCAAGAAAGTGGTGCACCTTGCCCTCACCGGAGTAGTGGAGGTTCTCCTTGGCAAGAAGGGTATTGAACTCAGCCCGCAATCCCGGGGAGTCAGCCATTACTCTGGCGGCCTTCCGCAGGCTGGCAAAACAGCAGTTGCAGATCGCCAGAATCTCCAGGCCATGTTTTTCGGCTATGGCCAGATTGCGCACCGAAGGGAGCAGATAGGCCTTCTCGTCGACGTTACGAGCTGGATATCCACAACAGTTGAACTCGGGAACATCAACCAGTTCGATGGCAAATTTCTGACATACCGCGGTCAGGGCTGTGGCGTATTGCGGGATGCGGATAGGAATGTTGCAGCCGAGAAAGAAGGCGAATTTTTTCATGGTCACGCTCCAGCCTCAATTTTGGCGATGGCACCATTTTTCAGGGAGTAGAAGATATCGCAGAGCTCGACCTGATTGGGACAGTGCTCTTGGCATAGATAGCAGGTGGAGCAGCTCCAGATCATCTGGGCACCCATGGCCAGATCCACCCTGCCGATCCCCAGGCTGAACATGATCTGATGGGGCAGCATGCCCAGGGTCTCAACAGGGTTGTCATAGCTGCGTACCACCGGGCAGATATTGCTGCACCGCTGGCAGGAGTAGCAGCCTTTAAAGGAGGTGTGCGGGAAATCCTTACCGGTGTTGCCAATTCCCAGCGGAGAAGTCAGTTCAGCGAGATGGTGAAACGATTTACGGAACAGCTCGGTGACCTTTTTCAGTGCGAGAAGATGATCTGTGGCATGCTGTCTGGCCAGTGCGAGGGGAAAGGAGAAGTGGCTGAGCAGGGTGGTTTCCGGAGCACCGCCAGCGAGGAGATGGTAGCGGGCATGGACAAAGAGCTCCCGAAGGTTGATCCCCGACGGGCAGACGGTGGTGCAGCGGTCGCAGCTGGTACAGATATAGAGGCCCTGCTGCATCTGTTTGGCAACGGCCAAATCCTTCTCTTTGCCGGCGGCAAACCTTTTGAGATACTGAACCTTTTCCGAGGGGAGGATGAAGTCGTTGTGAAAATGTTCATAGAACATTCCCGAAGAGCATTCCAGGCTGCAGGCCCCACAGTGGGTACAGGCGGAGAGTCCGATCATCTGCCGGTTGAGGAGATTGGCCGGGGTCGCGGTCGGGGCATCGCCTTTTACCCCCCTGATCAGCAGGCTCACCGGGGCAGCAAGGATGTGAAACATCTTTGAAAATGGCAGCCAGGCAAGAAAGGCCAGACAGGCAACAATGTGCAGATACCAGAAAAAGGCTACCGCGCCGGCGTCACCGAGCAGAGCGGTAAAGGGGCTGGTCAGCCCTGCCAGGGAAAAGCTGGCGAAGGCATATCGGTTGGAGGCATGGCACTCGATGCAGCTGCCTTCGTTGACTTCGATCCCCTGGGCGATCAGTTCCGCTGCCGGCGGCAGATCAAAATTCGGTGAGCGCAGACCGTTCTCCGCTACCCAGAAGGCTTCAAGGGCCAATTCGTCTTCGGCTACCGAGAAGGCGGCGTAGTCGTCAACCATCTCCTGGTAGACGGTGTAGGAGCGGATTTTGGCCCCCTCGAGAAGTACCCCGGAGAAAATGATTACCCCGATGAAGATCAGGGCGGCCCAGTCACTGAGTGAGGAGCGCAGCCGCTTGCTCCTCAGGGAAAGTCGACGATAGGTCGCCAGGCCAAGACCGACAAGAACCATCACCCCAAAGAGATTACGCAGGAAAAGGTAGGGATTCAAGGTTGACTGGTAGTCGCGAAAAAACGCTTCGGTGACCTGGCTGTCGAGGGCATGCATCAGAAAAAGGGCAATAAAGCCTACGACGATAAGGCTGTGGGCAAACCAGCGGAGAAGGCTTTTGTCCAGAGTCCGCTTGAGAAAAACCAGGTCAACGAAGAGGGTGCGGACCATCCGGAAGAGCGCGCTGCTGAACAGGGCAGCGGGAATGGCGCCAAGGGCGGCGAGAACTCTTTGGCTTGTGGTCGTTGCCGACCCGGCGGGTTGCAGACCCTGGGAAAACCAGCAGGCGAGGCGGTACAATACCCCCAGTACACAGACAGCGACGGATATACCCAGCAGTACTTTGAAAACCATGGTGCATTCCCTCTCGTCTCAGGATTTTCATCGGGCAGAGCCCTGAAGCGTTATTTTTATCTGCCGCCTGGCCCGGTGCCGACAGATGGCAGAAAATATACCGGCTTTTTTCAGACGAGTCGAGCAGTGTTTCGCCGGTTATCAGTTAAAACGGGCTGATGCCCGCAAAACAAGGGTGGTTATCCCCTGTTCTCGGGGCTCTGTCGCGCTCAGCCAATCGACATAAAGTGGAACTCATTGGCGACCTTCTCTTCAGGAAGTTCAAGGAGGATGGTGGTTCCCTGCGGCCCGGTCTCCTTGATCGAAATTCGGCCGTGGTTCTCTTCCATGATCCCATAGGCCATGCTTAGCCCGAGCCCGGTCCCTTTGCCCAGCTCTTTGGTGGTAAAAAAGGGATCAAAGACCTTGGAGAGATTTTCCTGGGGGATGCCTCCTCCGGAGTCGGTCACTTCGATATAGGCCTTGCCGTTATCCCGGTCCCGATAGGTTTTCAGGGTCAGGGTACCGTGGCCTTCCATGGCATCGAAGGCGTTGATGATCAGGTTGATCAGCACCTGGCAGAGTTGGTTTTTGTCGGCGTTGACCAGGATCTGGCAGTCGTCGAGTTCCTTGACCACCTTGACGTTCATAAACAGTTTTTGATCGCGGATCAGCCGCAGACTCTCGCCAACCAGGTTGTTGAGGTAGAAAACATCCTTGGCCGGCCGGGTCTGCCGGCTATAGGCGAGCAGGTTTTTGACGATCTCCTTGCAGCGTTCGGCGTCCTCGAGGATGTAGTTGAGGTTGTTGCTCAAGGGATGTTCTGTTTCCAGTTTTTCCCGCATCAGATTGCCATAGAGCAGGATGCTGGTGAGTGGGTTGTTGATTTCGTGGGCGACACCCGCCGCCAATCGGCCGAGAGAGGCGAGTTTTTCCGACTGGAAGAGCTGACTTTCGGCCTCTTCAAGCTTTTTCTGGACAGCCTGCTTTTCTCTGAGATCATTAAAAATAGCCGCAGTAGCTGCCTCCTGCCCCCCTTCGTAGATGATGGTTGCGGTCATTTCCACCGGGATCTCTTCCCCGGTTTTGGTAATGATATTGACCTGGGTGCTCGGCAGTTTCCCTTTTTCGCCAAGGTTCGGATCGCGGAGTTTGCGCATGATCTCCCTGGCGACCCCGGCAGGGTAGAAATCTTCGATGTTGATCAGGTTGGCGTCCTGTACCGAATAGCCGAAAAGATTTTCGGCGGCCTGGTTCATCAGGATGATGTCCCCTTTGCGGTTGGCGGCGATTATGCCACTGACTGAACTCTGCACCACCTTGTCGATCAGTTGCCGGACATCGCTGTATTTCTTTTCCAGGGCCTTTACCCTGGTGACATCGCGGAGGCTTTCAATGACATATTTTACTTCGCCGTCATCACCAAAAATCGGCGAAAAGACCCGCTCTTCCCAGATCTCTTCGCCGTCAGTATCGAGAAACTTATGGACCACCGATTGATTTTGGCCGGAATTGAGGACCATCGCCAGGGGGCATTCCGTGCCAAAACAGGCGGGCTGCTGCATCGACCGTGAGCGGAGGAAGACCTCCTGACAGGTTTTGCCGACGACTTCCGCCGCCTCGGTCTGGTTCCGTTCGTAGTATCTCTGGTTGGCGGCCAGGATGGTCCGGTCCGGATTGAGAATCAGGGTCGGGAAGGAGAGGGAGTCAAATACCCGCAACCGCCAGTCGGTGTCTTGGTTGCTAAATGGAGTTGATTCGTTCATTGGTGGCGGTCGTTAACGGTCTGCGACTTTAAGCTATTTGGTTTCTGGGGGAAAACTCCTCGAAAAATTCACCATTGGTGGTTATTCAAAGAGGGTGAAGGTTGAAAATGGCTCTTTCCCATTGAGTGGGGTGTTCATTACCCCGGTTCCGGCACGATCTCTTTCTCCCGACCCGCCCTAGGTGCGCTTATGGCGTGGTCGGGATCAAAAAAGTCTCTTGAAGTTGCCGCAAGGCTTGATCACCCTGGTGGCCATGGGTGACCAGGCACATGCTGGTGCCGGCACAGCCGGCGATGAGGATTTCGATCCCGCCGGCAGCGAGCGCGGCGAAAGCTGTTTCGGCAATGCCATAGCGTTCCTGGAAATGCGGCCCATGCAGGTAGAGCATGGTCACCGGCGTTACTGTCCGCCAGGTTGCGCCAAACTCTTTTAGCCCGGGCTGGCACTCCAGGCGGGTGATCAACTCTGGCACCGCCGCCGCAGGGAGGAGAAGCTGAAGCTCGAACCCTGTATCACCGACCATCTGGCCGGTGACCAGTTCAAACGGACCAACGGCCGTCGCTTGCCGCTCGAGTTGTTCGCCAAGGGTACTCCAGTACTGCAGAGGAAAACTGGCAATGGCCAGGCCAAGATGTGTTCGCCGGGATATTCCGTAAACTTTTACCCGCTCTTCGCGGTAGACGGCAATGGTCTCAACATATCTTTCACTCTGATTCCCCATGTTATCCCGAAAGCTGTTCCAGCCGAACCGTCTGCCGGAAAGGGGCGTGGTTGTCCGGGAGCTGCAGCCAGGACTGGAGGCTCATGGCAATGGTATCCAGCAGCGCATAGGAGGTGTTGACGGCGATCACCGAGATCGAACTGCTCAGGGAGTGGATCGGATAGCTTTCCCTGGCAAAAAGGGTACTGATCAGGCCGAGCAGAGCCAGGCTGTTGCGGTGGGGAAAGACGGTAATGGTGCCCACTCCCGGGGTTACCGTGAACAGGTCAAGGGAGAGTCCGGCCGAGTCGGCTGCCTGCTGCAGTCGACCGAAGTCCTCCCGTTGCACACAAAATGTGGTTTCAGCCGGGTGGCAGAGACTGTTGTGGCAGAGAAAGGGGAAGTTGATACTGCCGGCACTTGCCCGGTTCAGGAGCCGTGCCGCAGCTTTATTGTTACTCAGGCGAAGCTGCACCAGCTCTTCGCTGAATTTGATTCCGCCAATAGCTATCTTTGGCCGCTCATCCATGCCAGTGCCGGATTTCAGCTGCACTGTCCTCCTCTGATTATCCCCAAAGGAGGACAGCGGAGCAGATGTTCTCTACAGATTGTCCTTGACGATTTCCATAAGCTTGTCGAGATCGATCGGCTTGGGCACAAAGTCATCGGCGAGGGTGGTTTTGCCGCCCATATGGGTGTAGTTGGTCGATTTGATCGCCTCGGTGACCGCGGTCAGCAGAATGATCACGATATCTTTGAACTCTTCAGAGTTCTTCAGTTCATCGCACAGGGTGTAGCCATCCTTGCGGGGCATCATCACATCGAGGATGATCAGGTCAGGGCGCTGCTCCCTGATCCTGTCCATTGCTTCGAGGCCGTCGTAGGCCTTGGCCACCGCAAAGTTTTCGCTGGCCAACTTCATGGAGACCATTTCCACGAGATCGGTATCATCATCCACGACCAGAATCAGTTTGTTCTCACTCATGTTCTGTCTTCCTCCATCTGCTGTTAATGTATATATCTTTGCCGACTTATACCTGAGGTCGAGGGAGAAGTCCTGCTCTTTCACAAATTTCCTTGACGATTTCCTCCCATTCGATGGCCATGATGTGGAATCCGGCAACGCCCTCAACTTTTTTCAGTCTTTCGATGGTCTCAACGCAGATGGTAACCCCCTCTTCAGCCTGCTTCTCTTTAGGTACCGAGGCCATGCGGTCGACGATTTCCTGCGGGACGTCCATTCCGGGGACCTTTTTTGCCATGTACCTGGCGGCGCCGAGGGATTTGCAGGGGGTGACCCCGGCGAGGATATAGCATTGCTTGTGCAGCCCTTTGGCCCGGACACCCTCCATCCACCGTTCAAATTTCTCGACATTGAAGATGCACTGGGTCTGGATAAAATCAGCTCCGGCGGCGATCTTTTTCGCCAGGCGCATGACTCTCAGCTCAAAAGGGTCGGCAAAGGGGTTGGCTGCTGCGCCGATAAACATCTTTGGTGCTCCCTTCAGTTCGGCACCACCCTGAAAGATCCCCTTGTCACGCATGTCCCGGATCATCTGGATCATCTGCATCGAATCGATGTCATGGACATTCATCGCCATGGGGTGGTCACCAAATTTGGTGTGGTCCCCGGAGAGGCAGAGCATGGTATCAATGCCCAGCGCATAGGCACCAATAACATCGGCCTGGATGGCGAGACGGTTACGGTCCCTGGAGGTGACCTGGAAAAGCGGGTTGAGGCCCTGTTGCTTGATAATTGCCGAGGCGGCCAGACTCGACATCCGGACCATCGCCGTCTGGTTGTCGGTAACGTTGATGGCATCGACTATTCCTTCGAGATATTTGGCTTTTTCCCGAACCTTTTCCGGCATCGAGCCGCGTGGAGGGCCACACTCCGAGGTGACTGCCAGATGGCCTGCTGCCAAAATCTTTTCCAGTCTGCTTGCTGTTTTCATTCTGCCAGATCCTCTCTAATAATCTTTCTCGGGCCACTGCCACCACCCGGTCTCCAGTCTTTTGCCGGCATGATTTCGAGATATCTCTCGGTCTGACCAAGGGCCTTCAGCCGGTCCCAGATCAGTTGCCAGACGCAGTCCACATCCTCACTGATTTCACAGCGGCCACCGGTCGATCCGCCGCAGGGGCCGTTCATCAACTGTTTGGCGCAGCGGGCGATGGGGCAGATTCCGCCGGTAAGACCGAGCAGGCAGTTCCCGCAGCCCTGGCAACGCTCCGCCCAGACGCCCTGCCGCTCAGAGGCCCCCATGAACTTGGTGTTGACTGCCGGGAAAACCGGTTTGTCACGAAAGCGGCTGGCAAGTTGCTGCACGCCGCAGCCGCAGGCCATCGACATTATCGCCTCGGAGCCGTCAAGCAGTGGCACGATCTCCTCGACGTATTCGGGGTCGCACTGGCGCTCCACGGTATGCTGACGGATCTCGATGTTGCTGCCGCTTTTGAGCAGGGCCATCTGCAGCCCGGAGGCGAGCAGACCAACCTCCTTTCTGCCGCCGGCGGCGCAGACGGTAACACACTCGTTGCAGCCGAGCAGGAGTATCCGTTTGTACGGCCTGACGAATTCGATAAGTTCTTCCAAAGGTTTTCGTTCAGCAGTGATCATTGTCGTTCACTCTCCTTAAATAGTAGCCATCTCAACAGGGTCCTTGGACCTACTGGGCTATTGCCGTGCGGATCGGGCTGGGGCCGAGGGCACGGATCTTTTCGGTTATTTCGGTGGCAATCTGGGCAAAACGGTAGCCCATTCCGGCAGAAACCTGGACCATTTCCAGCCGCTCACTCTCAATGCCGATCTCTTCAAGATACTGTTTGACGTAGGCAATTCGGCGGGCGGCGCGCTCGTTGCCGTTTTTAAAGTGGCAGTCACCTTCGAGGCAGCCGGCTACGTAGACCCCGTCGGCGCCCTTTTCAAATGCTTTGACGATATGCAGAGCATCGACTTTACCGGAGCAGGGGACACGGATGATTTTGACATTGACGGGATAGGGCAGGCGCTGGCTACCGGCCATGTCTGCAGCGGTATAGGCGCAGTAATGGCAGCAGAAGGCGACGATCACCGGTTCAAAATTTTCCATTATGCAAGTATCCTTTCAAAGAGTTGTTCGACTTTGGCAAGTATTCTGTCGTCTTCAAATTGCATCAACTGGATCGCCTTGGCCGGGCACTCGGCAACGCACATCCCGCAGCCGTGGCATTTGGCCGGGTCGATTTCCGAGTAGCCGTCAGCGTTGATAAAGGGTACCTCGAAGGGACAGGCTCTGACGCAGATCAGGCAGGCGGCACAGATTTTCCCGTCCACCCTGGCAGTTGCCGCACCGAGGTTGATTGCATCCCGGGCGAGCATGGTCCGGGCGCGGGAGGCGACGGCGTTGGCCTGGCTGACACTCTCCTTGATCAGTTTCGGCGAGTGGGCGGCTCCGGCGACAAAGAAACCGGGGACCGGCATGTCAACCGGCCGCAGTTTGACGTGATCCTCGAGAAAATAGCCGTCGGCAGTGCGGGGGAGCTTGAAGATCATCGCCAGTTCCTCAGTGGAGTCGTCGTCGCTGACCATCCCGGTGCTGAGACAGAGGGCATCGGCGACGATGGTTACCTCCTGGCTGAGAATGGTATCGTAGTAACT
This sequence comes from Desulforhopalus sp., assembly GCA_036350955.1. Taxonomy (GTDB): domain Bacteria; phylum Desulfobacterota; class Desulfobulbia; order Desulfobulbales; family Desulfocapsaceae; genus Desulforhopalus_A. The sequence continues at coordinate 20,344 of JAZBOD010000319.1, forward strand.
GACCTCAACCTGCTCGCCGGCAGCGGTAGTGACCGGCGGGCGGTCAAGGGTGTAGCGGCTGAAGATCACGCCCTTTTCCCGGGCCTTCTGGTAATACTCTTCGTGGAAGCCGTAGGTCCGCATATCCCGATAGAGAATGAAGATACGCGCCTCGGGGTTGATCTCGAGGATTGCCAGGGCATTCTTGATTGCCGTCTGGCAGCAGATACGCGAGCAGTTGGGGTTCTCTGGAATCCGGCTGCCGACACACTGGAACATCACCACGTTATCCCAGTTTCGGACAACTTCCGGCTGGCTGCCCATCAGCTGCTGGGTTTCCAGTTGGGTGTGGACCGCCGGGCTCTGGTCGAGCAGGTATCCCGCCGGCCGGTTGGCTTTGGCTCCGGAGGCGAGGATGGTAATGCCGTGTTCAATCTGCCGGTAAAACATCTGCGGACCACTCTGCATCCCGGTTTTGAACATCCCCGGCATACCACTGTGGTCAACGATCAGCGCCCGGGTGAACACCTGAATCTGCGGATGGTTCTGCACCCGGGCGATCAAGTCGGCGACGAAGAGCTGGACATCACCGCCTTCGATAGTTTTAACCAGTTGATTGGCGATGCCGCCAAGTTTGTCGCTCTTTTCAACGAGGTAGACCTGCACACCCTGATCGGCGAGCCGCAGCGCTGCGGTCATCCCGCTGATACCGCCGCCGACCACCAGGACGTTTTTGTTGATCGGCAGACTCTGGTCACTAAGCGGCTGGGCTTTGACGACCGCGGCCACCGCCATACGCAGCAGGTCGCGGGCTTTGTCTACCGCCTCTGCCGGGTTGCCGGTGTGCACCCAGGTCGACTGGTCGCGGATATTGGCGATTTCCAGCAGGTACTTGTTGATCCCCGCTTTAGCGAGCAGTTCCTGGAATTTTCCCTGATGGGTGCGCGGCGAGCAGCCGCCGATGACCACCCGGTTCAAACCTTCGGCGATGATCGTCTGGCGAATCTCCTCCATGGAGACCCGGCTGCAGCCGTGCCCTTCGGCCCGGGCCACGGCAACGTAGGGCAGGGTGGCCACTTCGGCGACCAGTTCTTCGACATTGATCACCCCACCGATATTGTCGCCGCAGTCGCAGATAAACACTCCGACCTTCGGCTCCTCCTGGCTGACATCGCGCTCCCGGGGCTGATCAACATCTTCTTCCGGGTCGATCCGCACCGCCGGCAGATCAGCACCGGCCATGCAGGCAGCGGCGCTGCCTTGAACCATGGTCTCCGGGATATCTTTGGGGCTCTCGAAGGTTCCGGCGACGTAGATTCCCGGTACTGAGCTGGCCACCGGGTTGAAGACGTCGGTGACCGGAAAGAAATCCTCATTCATGGCGATTCCCATGACACCCGCCAGTTGCCGGCTCTCCGCCGAGGTCTTGAAACCGGTGGCAAGGACCACCATGTCAAAGTCTTCGGTGAGCTGTTTGGTGCTGTCCTCGATGGTGTAGGTAATGTTCAGGGTATCACTGCCTTCCGGCTGGATGATCGAATGGGGACGGCTACGGAGAAAACGGACCCCGTAGTCATCTTTCGCCCGGTTCAAATAGAGTTCGTAATCTTTACCAAAGGTCCGCATGTCCATATAGAAGATGGTCGTCTCGATATCTTCCTGAAAGCGTTCCTTGGTGACGATAGCCTCTTTCAGGGCAAACATGCAGCAGGCGTTGGAGCAGAAGGCGCCAGCACCTTTCTGCAGGCCGCGGGAGCCGATACACTGAATCCAGGCGACCTTTTTCGGCTGTTCACCGGTCGACGGGCGGAGCAGCTTGCCGCCGGTCGGGCCGGAGGCAGAAAGGATTCTTTCGTACTCCAGGCTGGTGACCACATCCGGAAAAGTGCTGTAGCCGAGATAGTCGAGATGGCTTGGGTCAAAGAGCTCCGCCCCGGGGCTGAGGACGATCGAAGAGCAGCCGATTTCCCGGGTGATCGCCATGTCATCCGGGTTAATTGCCCCGGCCGGACATACCGCGACCAGGGCCTGGACGTCGGTGCAGCGGGCGAGGTCGATGGAAAAGGCCTGAGGGGTGGCCTGGGGGTAGCGCATGCAGGTCGGGGCACGGTGGTCCAGGCCGGCATGAAAACGGACGCACTCCGGAAAGGCCTTGAGGCAGTCGCCGCAGGCGGTGCATTTTTCCAGGTTGATATACCGGGGAGCCGTTTTCAGGGTGACCGAAAAATCACCTTTGCTTCCTTTGACGGCGACCACCTCGGTCATGGTCAACAGTTCGATATGTTCCTGTCGGCTGCTTTCCGAGAGATGTGGTGAAATGGTGCAGAGATCACAGTTATTGGTCGGGAAGGTTCGGTCGAGCAGGGTCATCAGGCCGCCGATGGTGTAATCTCGGTCAACGAGAATGACGTCCTTTTCCGCTTCGGCGAGGTCGAGGGCCGTCCGGATTCCGCCAAGACCGCCGCCGACCACGAGCACTTTGTTTTTGGTAGTGTGCAATCTATTTGAGTTTTGCATTGTTACCTTTCTCTTCACAGGTTAGGCAGGGTTAATCGATGGTATCGGTCAATCCCGGGAATAAATCCAACTGTTGTCTTGGGTCTCAAAGCTGAGCAACATCGAGGATAGCCGGCAATTTGTGCTCCCAGCCCAGGGTCTGAATAAGGACGCCCTGGGTTCTGCTCTTCAGGGCCTGGACGGTTTCGCCGGCGATTTTGATTCCCTCCTGCTCCCGGTCGGAGGACTTGCGGATCCGCCGGATCAACTCATCACCGATCTGCGCCCCGGGGTCGGAATTGGCAATGTACTGGGCGATGGCCAGGGATTTGAGGAGAAAGACGGTGGCTATCACCGGTACGCCGAGTTCTCCAGCGGCGTTGAGGAATTTTTCGCTGACCTCCGGGTGAAAAATCGGTGGGGTGATCACATAGCCGGCACCGGCGGCAACCCGCGCTTTGGCAGTAGCCAGGGTGGCGGCCATGGTTTTGTCGTCCGAGAAGCTGCCGATACTGGTTCCGATAGAGAAATCGGGGGCGCCGTCGAGATCAAAGCCGCTCATGTCCTTGCCCTGCTGGAGGGTCATCAGTGCTTCGATAAGCTCGATTTCGTTTAGGTCATCAACAACTTTGGCATCGCTGTGGTCACCATCGGCCATCTCAACGCTGTTGGCGATGATGATGTTTTGGATTCCCAGGACATGGGCAGCCAGGGCATCTCCCTGGAGGGCCATCCGGTTGCGGTCCCGGCAGTACATATGGACAATGGTTTCCACCCCTTGCTGTTGGAGAAGGACGCCGCCGGCGAGTGCACTCATCCGCATGATCCCGTTGTCCATGTCCGGAACGACCACTGCGTCAACCCGTCCCTTCAACCGCCGCGCATCGTTGACCAGTCTGGAAATGTTGATTCCTTTCGGGGTGTGCATTTCCGCCAGGACAGCAAATTCATCTGCCGCTAATCGTTTTTGAAAACTCATGGGTTTTTTCCCTCCAAATCTGGGCGTACCGGTTAGAATATTTCCCTGGATGCGCAGGCGCTGTTACAGGGCGGTTTCAGGGTGAAAAACGTCCACATCTTTCAGGTCGTCACCTAAGTAGGCCCGTTCGTTCGGGCCAAGAATACCCAGTGACAGACAGATCAGCGTCCAGATATGCACGGTGTTGTAGGTGCCGCCGAAGTGATGGGCGACATCATGAACCTGGGCATGGCAGTTGTGGCAGCCGGTAATGCAGTAGTCGGCACCGGTTTCGACGATCTGATCGAACTTTACCTTGCCGTAGGCCCGCCGCGCCTCGGTAAAACCGGACTGAAGAAAGCCGCCGCCACCGCCGCAACAGAAGTTATTCGATTTGTTCGGGGTCATCTCGATGATGTTCTCTTCGCCGACCACCGAAGCGATGACAAAACGCAGGTCATCGGCGATGACGTCGCCGAAGCTTTTCCGGACAATCTGGCAGGGGTCCTGGACAGTGAACTTGATTTTTCGCTCGCGGTTCCACTCCGAGCTGACTTTCAGTCGTCCCTCGCGAATCCATTTGGCGTAGTAGGTGTAGATTGAAGCAACGTCGAATTTATGCTCGATATTGAATTTTTTCAGTCCGGCCCGGACTGAGAAGGTGATGTGTCCTCATTCAGTGTTGAGAAAGACCTTGCAGCCGAGTTTGTCGGCCTGTTCGGCTGAGACCCGGGTGACCCGTTCCCAGCACTCGTTGTCAGCGAGGAACATGCAGTAATTTTCCGCTGCCCAGCCTCTGCTGCCGTAGGTCCAGTCGACACCGGCGAGGTGAAGGATCTTCCACAGCGGGACCATTTCGTCCGGTTCGGTGACCGGCTCACGGGAGTTCTGGTTGAGAAAGAAAAAGGCGCCTTCCTTGTCGACCGGGGCCTCCATTTCGGCAAATTCCGGCTGGGACTCGCGATACTCCTCAAGGACATCCTGAACGACAAAGACGAAGTCGTCCGGCGCTGTCCCCATCGCACTGTTGGAATCGTTACGCAGTGCCATGTCGCAGGACTTCATGATCCCCTGCGGACGGGTTTCACGAGGCCATTCCGCCCGGGCGTTGTAGACCAGCTGCGGGATGTCGATTTTCATCGGGCAGACATAGATACAGCGTTGGCACATGGTACACATCCACACCCAGTTGGAGTGGATCGCTTGCTGATCAAGTCCCATGGCGACCAAGCGCAGGAACTTACGGGGATCCATATCTTCCAGTCCGGTTGCCGGGCAGCCGGAAGCGCAGGCGCCGCAGGTGAGGCAAAGGTTGAGATTGCCTCCCTCCGGAATGATCCCCTTGGCCTTGTCAAGGAAGGTGCTCTGTTTTTTTCCTTTGATTTTGACGGTGCTTTCTGACATTGACGTAGTTCCTTTTTTCCTGTCCAGATACCTGTGGTTGGTTAAGGAGCACATCGCCAAGCTGAGCTTTTCTGGCGGTGAGCTTTGGCATGATCAGCCTGCAGCGGAAACGATCCTCCCTGGTAAAAAAAAATTCTGGCTGTGGCGGGTCAAGACTTCAGGTTATGCATTTTTGCTGAGCGGGCAGGGGGGTGGGGCCCCGCCAAAACGAGTTTTTGGTCGAGCATACGTCATTATTATTGCGTTGAGCGAAGGTGACGGCTGGGTTCTGTGGCAGGGCGCGGGCCAGGGGGGAGGCTGAGGAGAGGGGCTGCCATGCCGTCAGGGAAAGGGGTGGTACGGAAGGAGAAGCAGCGCCGGGCGTGACATTGCAGGTCGGTGCTTCCAGCTTTGCCATGTTTACTCTGCTCCCCGGTTCGCTCAGATCCATTATGGCCATGCAGCGGATTGACTACCACGACAAAGCCCCAACCTGCACCACCACAGCAGCGCTGAATCTACAAATAGGCCGGTCAAAAGTCAATTGCTATGGGGGAGAGATTGCCCCACCTTCCGGCAACCTCGACGGACAGAGATCGACCGGCCGGGAAAAATCAAATATAAAAAAATATTATTTTCAAGCGTTTAACCATTCTTTGGCCTATGATTTGGTCGCCGAAAAAGGCGGCTTGTTTAATTATCAGTAATTATTGGCTTAACTGCCAAAACAATTGAACTGAGAGCACCGGGAGGGTCTTGGTCGTCGATTGGGCCGGAGGAGTTTTTCATGGTTCAACCCGGCTCGGCGGCTCCAGCTGGAAAAGATAGAAAACCATCGGCGAATACGCTATCCTGTCACATTGATATCGATCAACTCAGGCAACGGTGTTTAACCCCGGTGCCCAATTCAACCTCTGCTCTTTTGCCCTATGCAACCTGCACAGTTTCGCGGCGCAACGAAATATCTCCTCGACCCGGAATTAGCCAAAATCGTCAATATTTCGATGACTCTGGAAATGCCTCTGCTGCTCAAGGGGGAACCGGGAACCGGAAAAACCATGCTGGCCCATGCCATTGCCGAAGCCCTGCAACTCCCGCTGATTGTCCTGAATGTCAAGTCTAGTATGAAACTGATCGATGCACTCTATCAGTATGACACTCTGACCCGTCTGAATGACAGCCGGTTTGGCGATTCGCAGCGTGATGTCAGCAATATCGGTGATTATATCCGGATGGGAAGAATCGGTCAGGCTTTCACTGCCCCCGGCAAATCAGTCTTGCTCATCGATGAGATCGACAAGGCGGAAACCGAGTTCCAGGACGATATGCTCGATGTCCTCGACCAGATGCAGTTTGATATCATCGAAACCGATGAAACCGTCCGGGCCCGCCATCGGCCGGTGATCGTCATCACCTCCAACGCCAAGAAAGATCTCTCCGACCCTTTCCTTGGCCGTTGCAATTTTCACCACATCGCCTTTCCCGACCCGGAGATGATGCGGCACATTGTCGAGATGCACTTTCCTGGACTGGATCGGTCACTCTGTGAAAATGCGCTCAGTTGCTTCTATCAACTGCGTGAACTCGAGGGGCTGGAGAAAAAGCCAGCAACCCGGGAACTGCTCAACTGGGTCAGGGCGCTCGCCGCTGATCCCGATTTTCAGGATGGTGCCCGCCTCAATCAGGAGATTCCCTATCTGGGCGTCTTGTTCAAAAAGAGTGGTGATCACCAGCGGGGTGCCGCCCTTCGTCTGAAGAGACGATTTTTCTAGACTGCGGTCAC